>JBOFCW010000206.1:0-4785 GCA_051646395.1 Bacteroidales bacterium | reverse complement strand
TTTGCGAAGGTAAAGTGAATCTGGATAAAAAAGCGAATGCTCTTCAGACTGAATTCGATGGCGTAAATGTAAAACTTCAGTGTTTCGGACCGAAAGGAACGTCAATGGTTGAAGAAGAAGGATGGCGCTCAACAGATTACCGTAAAAAAGTAGAACGTACCTCTGTTGCTTTCAACGTAAACAAGCAGGATGACAAACCTGTACGTTACATCACGATCATCTACCCGACTGAAGCTGGTGAAAAAGCTCCAAAAATGGATGCTGCTTTCAAAAACAAAGACTTCAGTGAAAACGGACTGGATGTTCAGGTTAAAGTTGGCAACAAAAAATATAACCTAAACTACTCTCTATAATTTATCTGCGGGCCATACAAATATATGATAATGCATAACTATTTGTCATGGCCCGTATTTTTACCAAAAACACGCTGTATCAATGAAGCATCATATTCATTTTTCACTGCTTATTTTCTTTCAATGTTTTCTGTCCCTGCCGAAGGCGGAAGCTTCTGTCATTTCTTTTGAAAATGGCCTGAGCTCAGGATGGAGTACATTAAAAGGAAATTTTTTCGTATCTGACAAAAAAGTGAAGCTTGGAAATCATGCATTATGTTGGGAGTGGCAGGCTAATGATTTATTGAAGCTGGCAAATCACAACGAAATACAAACATCTTCTCAAAACACGAATGGTGGTATTTCTATGTGGATTTATAATACCACATCTTCACCAGAAACCCTTCACATCCGTTTCCGGAATGATGCGGGCGTCCAGTGTACCCTTCCTTTTAAGCTGAATTTTACCGGTTGGCGTTATTTACTGGCCGAATACGGTAATGATATGGGGCTGCCCAAGCAGGCTCGTGGCTCAATCCATACTTTTGAAATAGTTGCTCCTGCAATCGCTTCAGGACACTTGTATTTCGATTGCCTTGAATTTCAGAATAAGATTTCCTGGGAACGAATGTCTAACTTCCAGTTTGCGGTAAAAGAGAATGCCGGAACAGACAGTTATCTGACTCCCCGCCAGAATATTTCTCTAAAAGAAATAACTCCGGATGAAAATCAGAGAAAGGGATTCGACACCATTCTTAAAAGAATCGACAACTGGTATCTCGGGACCAACAATCATATAGACAATCCCTATCTGCTCATTCGCAAAAAAGCAATACAGAGCTATATAAAAAAGGGGGTTGAGGCATTTCCAAAAATAAACGCGAATGGAACGCTTAACGCAAGCGGATTATTTGGCCATAGTTTTCATGGAGCAACAATCGACAATATACAAGTCAATACATTTCGTCAAATCAACGAAACATGCTTATTACAATTGGCCTATGATTATCGGTTGAACGGAAATAAAAACAGTCTCGATAAACTACACTCATTATATGACTGGTTTTATGATCAGGGCTGGGCAGATGGAAGTGCATTAGGAACTCTTCGTTTCGAAATGCTGCGCAGTGCAGGATTTCATCATTCTTTTATGCTTACGGCGAATAATGCTGAAAGCCGTTTAGACAGGCTCGTTCAGGCTGAAGCCTGGTTCTCTCGTTTCGGAGATGCATGTTCTACTCCTGAAAACCCGGGTGAGCTGGCTGATTATTTGCGTACGCTCGCTTTACCAAAATTGTTTTACGCCCTTCAGCTACAAGACGAATCGAAACGGGTGTCGGCGTTAACAGCCTATAGAGATTACATGGATAATGCGATGAGCCATGCACATGGATATCTTGGTTCTCTTAAAGAGGACGGTTCGGGATATCATCATCGCGGCCCCTATTTTAGTGCTTATTACCCGGATGTGCTTTATGCGGGATGTCTGATTTACTACCTGCTACACGATACTCCATTTGCTATGAGCAAACAATCGTTCAGTAATCTGAAAAATGCGCTGTTAAGCTTTCGATTTATCTGCGCGGATTATCGAATTCCGGGTTCGGTAACAGGCCGGTTCCCGGCCCAAACAGAAGTATTACAACAAATATTACCGGCCTATGCATACCTTATCGGAACATCGGAAGATGAGGAATTGACCGGAACTTTTTTGGATTTATGGCACCCGGATGAGAGTCCACTGAAAGATTATATCGGAAAAGCCCGCACAGATATCTGTTTATCAACTACGATCGGCGAAATTGAAATTATGCTGAATGTACTTACGAGTAAACAGAATTTAGCATCCCGACCTGAGGGGATCAGATATATGCCTTATTCGGGCATGTTGGTGGCTCGCAATCAGGATTGGTTGATATCAATAAAAGGATTCAGTAAATACATCTGGGATTTTGAAAGCAGTGCTACTGAAAATCCATACGGCAGATATCAGAGCTATGGTCAGATAGAATACAATAGTTTCAGAGAAGGCTACAACAGTTATCAGATTGATAAAAATGACGCAGCCGGTAAATCGGAATGGGACTGGCGATTATTAAACGGAACAACAACCAGATACATTCCTACGGAAGAATTGCATTTTTCTTCTTCAAACAAACATCGGAATTTTTCGGATCAGACCTTTTTGGGAGGTATCGGATTCGATGATACGAATGGAATGTTTTCGCTTCGTTTGCATGACAGGGAGATCAGTGGTGCTTTTTATGCCGATAAATCCGTTTTTATTGCAGGAAATGAAATTTTGTGTTTGGGCAGTAATATTCAGGAGAATAACAACAGGCAGTCCTTGACGACTACTTTATTCCAACACAAACTGAACGACAATCCAATTCTGCTGGATGGCAAAATAATAACCGGAACAACTACTGATTCAAACGCCAGAGAAATAAAGGATAATTTCAATAATTATTATTTCATCGATGGGGGAAATATAAATTTGCAAAAGAACAACACATCTTGGGCTGCTTATATAAATCATGGGAATAACCTCCCGGCAGAGTATGCATACACCTGGTTGATCGGTGCAAATGACGAGCAAATTAATGCGATTCGGGGGGAACGGCCCTGGCAAATTATTTTGCAGAATAATATAGGACATGCGGCATATCATAAAACGACAGGTATCATGGCTGCGGCTTTCTTTAAAAGTGACTTGCCAATCCATACCGGATTAATCAGAAAAGTGAGTAAACCCATGCTTGCCATGTATCGGTGTAATGCCGACGGTAGCATTGATTTATCCCTTTCGGATCCGGATATGAATCGTCCCGGTGCTGCCAATAATGACAAGCTCACAGACGCGATGGTCAGCTCAGCGGGGATACCATCTGATATATGGATTGAATTGGAGGGTGAATTTTCCGGATCTTCAGATTATCCGATAAAAACGGAAATAACGCAGGGTTATACGCGAATAACTGTACCTCAAGCCAAGGATGGAAAAACGTATTCGTTGAAGCTTGAACAAACTATTACGAATATAGACGGGAATATTTCGGCAGGAGATTACGGATTATCCCATTCTGATCATTCATTCAGGATAACAGGAAATGAAAATATCCCGCACGAATGGTTCTTATATGCATCCGATGGAATATTAGTCGAAACGGGAACGGACCGTTTAGTCAATCTTAAAAGGAGAAAAGCAGGTGTTTACCTGCTGAAAATTAAAAATAAAAGTGCTGAAATCACATTTAAAATCATACGATAATTACATGAATTCAAAACATCTTACTTATGCTTTGCCATTAGGGGTGCTTGCCTTCACCGGTTGTACGGAGAAAAAGCAGGAAGAGAAACGTCCGAACATTATTTTCATGATGACAGACGATCATACGACGCAGGCTTTGTCTTGTTATGGAGGGAACCTTGTTCAGACTCCGAATATGGACAGACTGGCGTCGGAAGGAGCTCTTTTCAACAATTGCTTTGTTACGAACGCTATTTCCGGACCATCTCGCGCTTGTATCCTGACTGGTAAAATGAGCCATGTCAATGGTTTTACTGATAATGCAAGTCGTTTTGACGGAAGTCAGCAGACTTTTCCGAAATTGTTCCAGAAAGCAGGTTATCAGACTGCTGTAATCGGTAAATGGCACCTGATATCTGAACCGGAAGGCTTTGATTTCTGGAGTATCATCGTAGGTCAGGAGGAACAGGGGGATTATTACCAACCGGATTTCGTTGAAATGGGTAAACCTGTACGCGAAACCGGATATGTAACTGATATCATCACAGACAAAGCGATCAACTTTATCGAAAACCGCGATCAAAGCAAACCGTTCGTGATGATGTATCATCAAAAAGCACCTCATCGTAACTGGATGCCGGCACAACGCCATTTGGGATTATTCAATAACACGACTTTCCCTGAACCGGCTACTTTATTTGATGATTATGAAAATCGGGGAACCGCGGCAAAAACTCAGGAAATGTCTATTGCTCACTCGCTTACGAATGACTGGGATTTGAAATTATTGACCCGCGAAGAAATTATGGCACTCCCGGACAACCATAAATACAAGGAAGTATATGTCAGGATGTCTGCTGAAGAGCAGGATAACTGGGACAAAGCTTATGCTCAGCGTATCGCAGAATTTAAAAAAGGCGGTATGAATGAAAAAGAGCTGATCAGCTGGAAATACCAACAATACATCCGTGACTACGTTGCAACGCTACTGTCGGTGGATGAAAACGTCGGTCGACTGTTGAAGTATCTTGAAGAGATTGGCGAACTGGATAACACTTTGCTCGTATATACATCTGATCAGGGATTCTATCTGGGCGAACACGGATGGTTTGACAAACGAATGATGTATGATGAATGTCACCGTATGCCGCTTCTGATGCGTTATCCGAAAGTAATCAAAGCCGGTACTTTAGCTGATGCAAT
>JBOFCW010000250.1:0-5663 GCA_051646395.1 Bacteroidales bacterium | reverse complement strand
AAGAGGTTGTGGCTAAAGTTCGCAAACAGATTGAAGAGGAAATCATTGAAACCGGTAAACGTACGGCGATCGACTTGGGTGTTCACGGATTACATCCTGAATTGATCCGTCTGATCGGTAAAATGAAATACCGTTCTTCTTATGGACAGAACCTGCTTCAGCACGCTCGTGAAACAGCTAATCTTTGTGCGGTTATGGCTTCTGAACTTGGTTTAAATCCGAAGAAAGCGAAACGTGCTGGTCTTTTACATGATATCGGTAAAGTGCCTGATGATGAGCCGGAATTGCCACACGCTATTCTGGGTATGAAGCTGGCTGAAAAATACAAAGAGAAGCCGGATATTTGCAATGCTATCGGTGCTCACCATGACGAAGTGGAAATGGCGTCAATGATCGCCCCTCTTGTTCAGGTATGTGATGCGATCTCAGGTGCACGTCCGGGTGCACGTCGCGAAATCGTTGAGGCTTACATCAAACGATTAAACGATCTTGAGCAACTTGCTCTTTCTTATCCGGGTGTATTGAAAACGTATGCGATTCAAGCCGGACGCGAACTACGTGTTATCGTAGGAGCGGATAAGATCGACGACTCAGAAACAGAAAAATTATCAACTGAAATAGCAAAGAAAATCCAGGATGAAATGACTTATCCGGGACAGGTGAAGATCACGGTGATCCGTGAGACTCGTGCCGTAAGCTACGCTAAGTAATAATTGCCGGCACACGGGACAATTTATTCGGCTCGGAAGAAAGACTCTCTTTTTGACAGATACGAATGAATTGTTTTGTGTGCCTTTTTTATCATGTGTAAAATGGAATCAACAGAAAAGAAAGGCGGATGCGACAAGCATGGGGAATGCCCTCGTTGCAAATGCCGGAGCGATAAAAAACTGAACGTGTACGACTGGCTCCAGGATATCCCGGAGTCGCATCAGGACACTGAATTTGTCGAAGTTCAGTTTAAAAACACCAGAAAAGGATACTTTCGTAATTCAAACAAACTCCAGATTGAAAAGGGCGATATCGTTGCCGTAGAATCGAATCCGGGCCATGATATCGGCGAGATAACCCTGACCGGACGACTTGTTCTTCTGCAAATGAAGAAAAACAACGTACGTTTGGACAATCCGGATATCCGCCGGGTTTACCGAAAGGCGAAACCGACCGACCTTGAAAAATACGAAGAGGCTAAGGCCCGCGAACATGACACCATGCTCCGTGCCCGCAAAATCGCCGAAGATCTGAAACTGAATATGAAAATCGGCGACGTCGAATATCAGGGGGATGGCAACAAAGCGATTTTCTATTACATTGCCGACGACCGTGTGGACTTCAGACAACTGATCAAAGTGCTGGCTGACGCTTTCCGCGTACGTATCGAAATGAAACAGATCGGAGCCCGGCAGGAAGCCGGACGTATCGGCGGAATCGGTCCGTGCGGACGCGAACTTTGCTGCTCCGGATGGATGACGAGCTTTATCAGCGTAGCTACTTCGGCTGCTCGCTATCAGGATATTTCTCTGAACCCGCAAAAGCTGGCAGGACAATGTGCTAAATTGAAATGCTGCCTGAACTATGAGGTCGACACGTATGTCGAGGCTCAAAAGAAACTGCCTTCGCGCGAAATCGTACTTGAAACGAAAGACTCCGCATACTTCCATTTCAAGACAGACATCCACCGCAGAATGATCTCTTATTCTACAAGCAGAGACTTCCCGGCCAATTTGATTACGATTCCGGCTTCAAGAGCTTTTGAAATTATCGCACTCAACAAAAGAGGTATCCGCGTTGAAACACTCGAAGGCGAGAATAAACCGGAAGCTCCTAAAAAAGAGTTTTCCGATGTGGTCGGCCAGGATAGCCTGACTCGTTTCGACAAAACGAAAAAGAACAACAACAATAATAAAAAACGCTCTCGTCGCGGCAATCGTCCGGATGATCAGGCAACCAACGGTACGAATCAACCGGAAGCGAACGGACAGGAAACAAACAGACAACCGAACAGACAACGGGAAGATCGCCGACCGAATCCGGGCAAGGAAAGACCGAATAAACCGCAACAGCAGGGTACGCCTAACGATGGCAACAGACCGCAGCAACGCGGACCAAAACAGCCTCAGCAATCCGGTCAGAGACCACCGCAACAGCAGGGACAACCGAATGCGAATCAATCTCAGCAATCCGGAAAGCAAGAGCCTCAACAGAATGGCCAGGCCGGAGGACAGGGACAGAAAAAACCGTTTAAGAAAAACCGTCGTCCGCAAAACGGCGAAAGAAAAAACAATAACGGACAAGAGCCGAATAATAACAGCAATGATAAACCAGCTAAGCAACAAAAACCGAAGCAGGATTAATCTGACGCTTATTATCATCTTTATATTTATCTCGGGAGGTTGCAAAGACCCATATCAAAACGTCTATTATGCCTCCCGCGATGTTTCTGCTCTTAAATGGGATTCTGCAGATACTCTCAGCTGGCTTATTCCCGGGCTGGATCCGGCTTCACGCTATGATATGGCTATCGATGTCAGACACGACGACAGTTATCCTTATCAGAATGTCGGCATGGAGATAACCTGGCTTAAAGGAGATACGCTCATCATCCGCGATACGCTGGATATGAAACTGACAAAACCCGAAGGAAACTGGAAAGGAGACGGCTGGGGATCGTTATACGAAGTGACTGAATTCTATAAGGAAGTCGATCTGCCTTACCGGGGGGATTACACGTTATATATACGCCCTTGTATGGATGTGAGGAAACTGAAAGGTATTTATTCGATAGGATTTGAACTCCGTAAGAAATAATCTTACGGAGTTTTTTTATGACATACGGTGGTCATTCATCAATAATGCTCCAACCGACCCGCATCAAGACGCAGGAAGATAAACAAAAGGATGGAGAAAGACCACAGACCTGAACCGCCATAGCTAAAGAATGGCAACGGAATCCCGATAACCGGACAAAGGCCAATCACCATCCCGACATTCACCATCAGATGAAAGAGGAAAACTGAAATCACACAATATCCGTAAACACGGGCAAATACCGAACGTTGTCGCTCGGCTAAATGGATCAGCCTCAAAATCAAAGTCAGAAACAGAAGCAAAACAAAAACAGAACCGACAAACCCCTCCTCTTCTCCGATCGTACAAAAAATAAAGTCGGTATCCTGTTCGGGCACATATTTCAATTTCGTCTGTGTCCCGTTCAACAAACCTTTTCCGGTTAATCCCCCCGAACCTATCGCAATCTTCGCCTGATTCACATTATAACCGGCTCCGCGCAGATCCTCCTCCATTCCCAGAGCGACCTTGATTCTTATCTGCTGATGTGGCTCCAGAATATTATCGAAAGCATAATCCACAGAAAAGATAAAGGCAACAAAAAAAAGGGAGAAAGCACCTATTACGAGGTAATGCGAATAGCGCGACTGCAAGAAAAGAATAACCAGATAAACTACGCTTGCCAGACACAAGCCCAAGCCTACATAAACGAAGTTGACAGGAATCTGAAGATAAACAAGCGCAGCAATACCTGTAAATAACAAAGTTGCGCCAAACACGAACCATGCCGCTTTTTTATCGCGGGCATAGAAATACAACATGCCGGCCTGCAACAACAGGATCATTTGCAAAACAACCGAAGTACCCAAATCGCCTCCGCCCAATTCCACATCGCCGAACTTCACACCGAATACAAAAAACAGGATTGCACTCAACCCAGCAATCATCACGAGTCCGCTCATACCTTCGCGATAGAGAACCAAAACGAAAGACAAATAAACCAATGCGGAACCCGTCTCCCTTTGCATGATAATCAACAGGATAGGCACAATGATAATCAATACCGCCTTCAAAAAATTCTTGGGCTTGGTCAGTACGAAATTATAAGTATTAAAAAGCCAACCTAACATGAGCGCCGTGGCAAACTTCCCGAATTCGGCCGGTTGAATACTTACCGGTCCCAGCACGAGCCAGGATCGGGATCCCTTGACATCAGGAGCTACAAAAATCGTAACTACCAGTACCGCCAGCATCCCGAAATAGATAACAGGAGCCAGCGTATCGAAAGTTCTCGATTCGACCATCATAATGATTGATCCCAGACAAAAGGCCAGTCCGATCCACATCAACTGCTTACCCGAACGACTTGCCATGTCGAATATACTGGTATCGTCGAAGTTGTAGCTGGCAGCATAAATACTGATCCAGCCGGCAAAAACCATTACTGCATAAATCGCGACAACCCACCAGTCGATCGATCTCCAGACATTGATATCTCTTGTACGCACGTTAATTTCTATTTTCTTGGATTCAAAAACAATGTATTCGCATTCACCATCCGGTCTTCAAGCCATTTCCGGCTTTCCGGAATAGCACCTTTCAGATACTTTTCCATAACCAAACTACCGATCGGCACGCCATAGGTCGCTCCGAATCCGGCGTTTTCCACATAAACGGCGATGGCGATCTTCGGATTTTCACGGGGAGCAAACCCCATAAAAACAGAATGGTCTTTCCCGTGAGGATTCTGTGCGGTTCCGGTCTTCCCGCAAACTTCTATTCCTTCGATGGCACCGATACGGCAGGTTCCTCCCGTCACGGCCATAGCCATCCCTTCGACAATCGGATCATAATGTTTCCGATCTACCATTGTGTAGCGTGGTTCGCGCAATTCAGCAGGTAAAGTTGTTTCCTCAATCTGTTTCACGACATGAGGTGTGATAAAGTACCCTCTGTTGGCTATCGTTGCCGAAAGATTCGCAATCTGAAGCGGCGTTGAAAGTACTTCCCCTTGTCCGATCGATATGGAAACGATATTCAACGACTTCCATTTGTTGGTTCGAAAAGCCTTGTCATAATATTTGCTGTTCGGAATGAAACCCCTGCTTTCGCTCGGAAGATCTATGCCCGTCTTATAGCCGTATCCCATCGATACCAGATAATCTTTCCACACATCAAACCCTTCCTGAATAGTCGGATATTTGTTGCGGTTATCGATCATCGCCCTGAATTCAGCGCAGAAATAAGCATTACAGGATGTAGCCAGCGCCGGGACCAGGGCAATCGGAGCCGCATGAGGATGACATCCCAACCGGAATCTGCCGACAACATATCCATGGCTGCAACCATATTGTGTGGATGTCGAGATAACCCCTTCCTGTAATCCGATCAACCCCTGAGTCGGCTTGAAGGTTGACCCCGGAGGATAGGCTGCAGAAATGGCCCGGTCATATAAAGGTTTATAGGGATTTTTGGTAAGGTTAAGGTAATTCTTGCCCCTCTCGCGGCCGACCAGTTCGGCCGGATTGAATGTCGGTGCGGAAACCATTGCCAAAATTTCACCCGTCGCAGGCTCTATGGCCACAACAGCTCCGATCTTATTTTGCATCAAAAGCTCTGCATATTGCTGCAATTCCACATCAATCGACAAAGTCAGATTCTTACCCGTCACCGGCGATTTATCGAATTCTCCGTTTTCATATTTCCCTTTTACCCGACCATGAGCATCACGCAGAAGGATCTCAACCCCTTTTTCGCCGCGCAGATAACTCTCGTAAGACTTCTCTACTCCTAGGTCTCCCGTATAATCGCCGCGCTGATAGTACGGATCATTTTCCATATCTCTTTTGGAAACTTCTCTTACATTACCCAGAATA
>JBOFCW010000162.1:0-18047 GCA_051646395.1 Bacteroidales bacterium | reverse complement strand
TCACGTGTCCTCCGCAGAGGACACGTGAGACTCCCGCGGAGGGGACACGTTCTTTACACGGCAGCCGTTTCGGTATATATTGACTTTTACCCGTCCTTTAATTATGTATTTTCTGTCGGATTTGATAAAAAATAATATTTAATCAATTTTTATTGCTCTGTCTATTGGTTTATTACGAAATATTCGTAGCTTTACGAAAGTTTCGTAAATAATATTTGAAAGACATGGAAAAACTAACGAACAACGAAGAAGAAGTAATGCGTGTGATCTGGAAGGTAACAGGAGGTTCGGTGAAGGATTTTCTTGAAGATATGCCCGAACCCCGCCCCCCTTACACAACGCTCGCTTCTGTTGTAAAGAACCTCGAACGCAAAGGGTATCTGCTCACCAAACGGGTAGGAAATACATATCATTACTCACCTGCCATTGCCGAGGCCGATTACAAACGGAAATTCTTGTCGGGTTTTGTAAGCAACTACTTTGCTAATTCGTACAAGGAGATGGTTTCCTTTTTTGCGAAGGAAGAGCAACTCTCTTCGACCGACCTGAAAGAGATTCTGGATATGATAGAGAAGAAAAAGAAATAATACCGATTAAAACGATTATCATGGAAGTACTATCCCTTTATCTGCTTAAATCGGGAATCGCAATGATTCTGTTTTACGGTTTTTACAGGCTGATGATTTTTCAGAATACCTATTTCCGCATCCGAAGGTTTACGTTGTTGGGAATCCTGTTTTTTTCGGCGCTTTATCCGTTTGTCAATATCTCCGACTGGCTTTCACGCAAAGAGCCTGTACATGAGGTGCTGGTTCCTTATATTGCCGAATTGCCTGAGGTAGCGGTAACTGAAACAATCACTCCCGCATTTTCGCCCGGAAAGATCTTATTTGTCTTTTATCTGTGCGTAAGTGCATTTTTTGCTTTTCGAATGCTTATTCAGCTGGCTGCAGTGATGCGTATGCGCTTTAAAGCTCGCCCGATTCAGTTTCAGGGGCATACGGTTTATCGTCTTGACGGTTCGCCGGCCCCGTTTTCTTTCTTTCACTGGATTTTTATGGATCCGTCCCAAACAACTGAACAGGAATCGCACCAGATTCTGATACATGAACTCACGCACGTACGCCAGTATCATTCGATCGATATGATCATCGGCGAATTAGCAACCGTATTTTTCTGGTTCAATCCCTTTGCATGGCTACTCAAGCAGGAAATACGGGTCAACCTGGAGCATCTGGCCGATCATAAGGTACTCGAAAGTGGTACCGAAGCGACAATCTATCAGTATTCGCTTTTGCGCCTGTGTCATCCTTCAAAAACGAACAAGCTTGTTAATAACTTTAATATTCCACAATTTAAAAGACGTATTATTATGATGAACAAGATTAAATCGAGTCGGAATTCGCTGATGCGTTACGCATTTCTTATTCCTCTGGCCGGGATACTGGTTGTTTCTGGCAACGTGCAGGCGGTAGTAAATAAAGTGAAAAACGAAATGGTTGTATTGGACGCGGTTTCGCAGAATGATGCAATTAAAGTATCGGGGCAAGTGGTAACTCCCGATGGCAAATCGGTACAAGGTGCCAATATAATTGTTCAGGGCACTCATAACGGTACTGTTTCCGATCATAACGGCAATTTCACGTTGCTGATGCAGAAAGATCAGCAACTGAATATCTCATTTGTCGGTTTGCAGAGAGAGACTGTAAAACCGGGCTTCGATGGAAAACCGCTGAAAGTAGTACTTTCTGACTCACCTGTCTATCAGGAAGACCTGATAGTAGTTGGATATGCTGCTTCTGATACGAAAAAACAGGAAAAGAAGAATCCGGACAAAGCTGCGGTAAAACCGGGTACGACACAAAATGAAAATCCGATATTTACCGTAGTTGAGGATATGCCTACTTTCCCGGGTGGAGAGCAAGCGCTTTGGCAGTATCTTGGGCGCAGCATCAAATATCCGGTTTCCGCGCAGCAAAACGGGATACAGGGGCGTGTAATCGTTTCGTATATAATCAGTCCTGAAGGAAAAATCACTTCGCCGCAGATCGTGCGTGGGGTCGATCCCGCGCTCGATCAGGAAGCGCTACGTGTGATAAATGCGATGCCCGACTGGAATCCGGGCAAACAGCGGGGTAAGCCGGTTGCCGTTAAATATATATTTCCTGTTACCTTCCGTTTAGATAAGGGCAAGGAGGCCGATAAGTCGCAGCAATAATAAAAAACGACTCGTCTACTGTTTCGAAACAATAGACGAGCCGTTGGATAATTATGATCGATTTCATTTTACCCGCCAAGTCGGGTAAAATGAATCTGATTCAGAAAGAATGCCTGTCTTTTTCAGGCAGGGGAGAATCAATTGGAAGCAGGAACGACCTGTCCTGTGCCGATTGTACGGTTTTTCAGTTCAGGAGTACCTGTATAGGCTACTTTCCCTTTGCCGGTCAGAACGGTTTTCAGTTCTTTTTCGGCGTGGCAGTTGATATTGCCCGTTCCGGTAATAACCGCTTTCACTTCATCTGCTTTCACCTGGGCAGCACGTATTTCGCCACTGCCGGAAATGGAGTAATCTCCCATCCCTGTAGTTCCACCAACCAGGATATCACCACCTCCGCCAACGCTCAGGTTCAATACGCCCGATTGTGTTTGTGGTGCTTTGATTTGTCCGCTTCCGATTACGGAGAATTTGATTTCAGTACTTTCAATCGGCGAAGCGACTTCGAATGTAGCAGAACCTTCGTTCAATACTTCGCTCAGCGAAGAAGAATACATATGGATCAGTACGACCCCGAAGTCGGGTGTACGCATGCCGTTCATTTTGATGGCCAGATTTCCCTTCTCCGACTTCATGCTGATGATGTCGAGGATATTTTCTTCGCCGTAAACACTCACGTAGCCAGCCGAATCGGGATTCACTTTATACACGACGTTAAACGGATGGGTAATCGTAACTTTCGAAAAGTCGTTCACTTTGAATTCGCGGGTAGTATAACTGTCATTGCCCACGACCTTCTTAAATAACTGCGCGTTAGCCTGAATGGTAATCACCGAGCAGACGAGTGTAATCAGAATTGACTTTATTTGCATGAGTGATATTTTTTTAAATGATTAATACACAAAGAAAATAAAAATTTACAAATAAAAGATTTGATTTCACGATTTTAAGTAGTCTAAAATTCTTTTAAATTGTCAATTGGGGAGCAAAATCCGATTCAATACGCGATAGGATGGCAAAAAGCTCTTCGACCGTAGCGGCACGTAACATCTCAATGCGTGTGTCGCGGAAGTTCGGGATCCCTTTGAACAGGGGCGTAGCGGCCAGATGACGGCGGATGTGCAGGATTCCGCGGTATTCGTCGAGGCGTTCGACGCTATCGGTAACCTGCCGGCGGATCACGCTCATTTTTTCTTCGAAACTCATCTCTGGCATATGCTCTCCGGTTTGCAGGTAGTGTTTGATCTCCCTGAAAATCCAGGGACGGCCGATGGTAGCACGTCCCACCATGATGGCGTCGACGCCGTATTTATCGAATTTTTCTTTTGCGATCACATCCGAAGTGACGTCTCCGTTTCCGATGATTGGAATGTGCATGCGCTGGTTTTCTTTGATTTTACCGATCAGTGTCCAGTCTGCCTCTCCGGTGTACATCTGGCTGCGGGTACGACCATGTACGGCAAGAGCGGCGATTCCGCAATCCTGTAACTGCTCAGCCAGCTCGACAATGATTTTGCTATCGCAATCCCATCCCAATCGCGTTTTCACGGTAACCGGAATTTTTACGGCATCCACTACCGCTTTGGTGATTTCGAGCATCTTCGGGATATCACGCAACATCCCAGCTCCTGCTCCTTTGCCGGCTACACGTTTTACGGGACATCCGAAGTTGATATCCAGGATATCGGGCTTTGCTTCTTCCACGATACGAGCCGCTTCAACCATCGGTTCCGCTTCGCGGCCATAAATCTGGATTACGACCGGGCGCTCCTCTTCATGGGTAACCAGTTTTTGTTGCGTTTTATTCACGCTACGGATCAGTGCGTCGCTCGAAACGAACTCGGTATAAACCATGTCTGCTCCAAACTGTTTACACATCAATCGGAAAGCCATGTCGGTCACGTCTTCCATCGGGGCCAACAAAACGGGCTTATCGCCTAAATCTATATTTGCTATTTTCATTTTAAGTCAAAAATTTTTCAGAGCGCAAAGATAGATAATAAGTAAACTTCGGATGAAGGGTTTTTATAAAGTTTCACCAATATAGGAGGTAAACGGGTATTTATTAAGCGTTTCTTCTCCTTTTTGGTTCAGGTTAAAAAACAATCCCCTGATATGACAAATTGATTGTCGTATCAGGGGTAATGTTTTTTATCAGCTATTTAATTGTTTGTTACCAGGCAAAAAGGTTTATTTCTTTATCTTCCGGTACAGAAATAGCATGTGTTCCGCAGGCATCGAAATAAGTCAGGTCTGCAGGGTTCTTATAGAAGTCACCGGTGAAGGTGCCGTTAACCCATCCTGCAAAGTTGCTGTAAACGTCTGTGATCGACTGGTTTTCGCGTGGGTAATTGAATTGGCAAATGTCGGCAGTAGCACCCGCAACAGCGAACCCGAGCGGACGGCTGAATACCGAGAAGAAGTTATCTTCGCCCTGATCGGCAACAAACGCATGGTTTGATGGAATCGCATATAGTGTTGTGAATGTGCCGCCGGTTTGTCCTTCAACCGCATCTTTTTTATCTACTCTGATGAAGAATACGATGCTGTAATTTAAATCTGCATCCTTTTTCTTAATTTTAAATTCAGTAATATCTGTATACACCGATTTGTTGTAAGCTGTTTTATATGGAGTCGGCTCTTTCTGATCGGTCAATTTGCCATCTTCATCAACGATATATTTGTAATAATCGCTGGCAACTGTATGGATGAATGGATTGATGACATAACCGATTTTCTGTTTGTCGTTTTGGATATTGGCTGTCAGTAAATCTTTATTCTCGTCGCGGTTTTCAACATCCCAGATTGATTCTCCGTTATAAAGAACATAACTTAATGTGTCTTTTATGCCGTCACCTTTTTCAACGACTACTTTTCTTTCTCCTTTGATAAATACATTCTTGTTTGTATACTCTTTGCAGAATTTTACCGGTTCAGCTTTGAATAGATCAGTTCGGACGTTTTCAGAGATAATTTTGCGTTCGGCTTCTTTTCCTTCCCCATCAAGAATTACATAACCTAAAGCGATACTTTTCGTGCTACCCAAAGCTACTGGTTTTACTTTAAGGATGATCTGATTTTCTTTTTGCGTGATTTGAGTAGAAATCACCAGGTCGTTGTAATCGTTTTTTTCCTCTTCGCGGCTATCCTCAAAACAAATATTCTGGTAGAGTGTGGCATCACCGATTTTTGTTGTAGCTCCGCTCGAAGCGACATATTTGAAATTGATAAGTCCTCCAGATTTTGTCTGGCTGTCTGAAGCTGCGTTTGCCGGAACCTGCACACGTGTCGCATAGTTTGTCGTTGCAATCAGATGCTCACCGCAATACACTTCGGTTACGAATCCTTCTTTAACGGGTACCTCGATACTTTTGGTAGGGGCCATGTTTTTGATGATGGATTCAGCAATCTGATCGCCATGTTCCTTGTCGGCGTCATTAGAAAATAAATCCTCGTTCTGTACGCAAGAAGTGAATGCGAATGATCCGAAGGCTGCGAGATAGATTAGTTCTTTTTTCATTAGTATGTAATTAAATTATTTGTGTGGACGAATCTGTAAATTCGAAACCGATTGGTATTATGTTTTATAGGGATTTATGTCGTAATAAAGGGGTGTAGAATAGAATAATTAAATATAATATATGCAAATATAATAAACATTCACAATAATCAAATAAAACCAAAATAAAATAACATTACAATAAAAAGCGGGTTGTAATCTGCTTATTTAAATTTTATTATTTTACAATTAGCTTATATATAGTTGTTTGTAGGGTTGATTAGGTATTGCTTTTTGTTAATTATAATGTGTTTGGGTTATTGAATAGGTTGTGTTGTTTTAATCTGTTCTAATTAAGTAAATGGATGTTAGGGTGTCAATAGAAACCTTTTTATTCAGAATTGAAAAGATCTTATTAGCGTGTTTGTTTATTGATTTAAGATGATATTTTAAACTGTGATCTCGATTTTAAACATCTCATTCTGCCATTTGTTATGCTTGTAAAAAATAAGTTGTATATGTCAAATCCTATTGTTCGGTTAAAAGAAGCCGGCAAAACATATCGTTCGGGCGATGTTGATCTGACCGTGTTACATCCGGTTACTCTGGATATGCATGAACGCGAGCTTATTTTGCTGATGGGTCCTTCCGGTTCGGGAAAAACGACACTGCTTTCGTTAATCGGGTGTGTAATTTATCCTACTGTGGGAAATATCTATATTGGAGATTTACTCATCAATGGCATGTCGGAGCGGGAGCTTGCAAATGTACGTTTAGAGCGAATCGGGTTTATTTTTCAGAATTATAATTTGCTGGCTCCGCTCACGGCTTTGGAGAATGTGATGTTTCCGATGCAATTACAGCAAAAAAACTATCGCGAAGCACATTCCCGGGCTTTGGAAGTGATAAAAGAAGTACAAATGGAACACCGTCTGGATAGTTTGCCCCGACAGTTGAGCGGAGGTGAGCAGCAGCGGATTGCAATAGCCCGCGCATTGGTAACGGATCCTTCTATATTGTTATGTGATGAACCCACAGGAGCGCTGGATAAGGCAAGCGGTGATCGGGTGATGGATATTTTAAAAAGGCAAGCAGCCAAAGGGAAATGTGTCGTAGTGGTTACCCACGACCAACGTTTGCTTACCTATGCCGATCGTACATTGTATATGGAAAACGGTTTCTTGTCTGATCAGCCTTCGGATTGAATAATCACTAAGCTTTTTATTTGATTGGTATTGAAATCGCCATAAATCACCAAAAGCTAAGATAACCAGTAAAATGTATATAAATGCTGCATCTGGCTTCAATGTCAAGAATTAAATTATATATAAATGATAATGTATATGGCATATGACTAAAATAACTTTCCTTTTTTTCTCTTTTTTGATCTCTCTGCTAGTGGGAAGTTGCGGTAAAAAAGATTCCTCATTCAAAACGGATGAGCAGGATTCGCTATTCGTAAGAGGTGTTGGAAAGGTAATACCGGAAGATGAAATCTTGCAGCTATCTCTCGATCAGGAAGGAGTAGTCGATTTTATTTATGTTGCTGAAAACGATACGGTTTTTGTCGGAGAGCCTGTTTTGCAATTATCAAACCAACAACAAGAAAACCAGATCCTGATTGCGGAAGCACAGATCATTACTCAACAAAAAAGAATCGAATCGCAAAAAGCGATTCTGGAAGAGGAGAAGACACGGATGGCCAACAAGCGGCTCGAATATGAGCGTATACTAAGGCTTTATCAGGAAAATGCGGAGACCGGACAGGTAAAGGATGACATGGCAGCCGAAGTGAAAATTCAGGAAGCTGTAATTGTCAGTGTACAAAAACAACTGGAAGGAGAAATAAAACGATTGGAAGAGTTAGGGCGTATGAAAGAACAAGATCAAACACAATTGTCGAAAAGAACTCTATATTCGCCACATGACGGTTTGATTCTTGAATTGCCAGTAAAAAAAGGAGAATACCTGAAAGGAGGATCGACAGCGGCACAACTACAACCTTTCGGAAAAATTGTCGTTTTGTGTGAGATCGATGAATTGTTTGCGCCGCAAATAAAAGAGGGCCAACGAGCATTCCTCATTTCTTCCGCATCATTGGATACGATAGGTTCCGGTGAAGTTGTATTTGCAAGTAAATATCTGAAAAAGAAATCGTTGTTTTACGAACAGGCCGGCGAATCGGAAGATCGAAGGGTCATGGAAATTAAAATTCTTCCTGATTCGATTTTACCGGTTTTGCTTAATTCCAAAATAGAATGCTCGGTAAAAACCGATCATGTATTATGAAGCAGATAATTACAACGGCACTTCGTTTTATCCGTTACGATAAAACGAAGAGTATCGGAATCATCACCGGAATTCTGATTAGTACGTTTTTAATCGGTCAGCAACTGGGAATCTTTACTTTTTTGACCGGATTGATGGCTTCGCTGGTATCAGACAGTAACGCTCAGATTTGGGTTGTGGATCGGAAAACGAAAGATATCAATCAGCTCGGACGATTCGATATCCGTTATTTGTCTGAATTGAAAAGTATCCCAGGAGTGGCCGTTGCCTCTCCCCTTGTTTTGGCTGGTGCGATTGCGACTACGTCTGATGGAAATACCACCAATCTGCAATTGGT
The DNA here is from genome assembly GCA_051646395.1 of Bacteroidales bacterium. Classification (GTDB taxonomy): domain Bacteria; phylum Bacteroidota; class Bacteroidia; order Bacteroidales; family JAUNSR01; genus JAUNSR01. The sequence goes on along the minus strand of JBOFCW010000162.1, from coordinate 9,707 downwards.
TGGGACGGAAAATCCGCTTTTTTTAATCGGTCCTTCTCCGAGAAAAATCATTCAGGGAACTCCTCTGGATCTTTTATCAGAAGGTTCCGTTTCGGCGGATGTTTTTGATGATAAGAATTTTGGTCGTCAGATGGATATTGGCAGTCGATTAGAGATTAACGGTAAAGAAGCCTTTGTCAGAGTTCGTACGCGGAATATCAGGGGATTCGGATATTCATTGGTGTTCACAACGCTCGACAGGGCCCGTTTTTTCGGAAACCTATCACCTTATACGATCAATGCGGTATTGATCAATCCAACAGATGCGATGCTCACGGATCAGCTGATTGATCGTATCAATATAAACTTTCCAAGCTTGCGGGCCTGGAAAAAAAAAGATCTGGCAAAATCTTCTGTCCGGGAGATTTTAGGCAATAGCGGAATTGCATCAAGTACCGGAACTTTGGTCGTATTCGCATTGATAACAGGTATTTTGATCATAGGCTTGACGATGTATTCTTCCGTACTCGATCGGTTACGTGATTATGGTACCATGCGTGCGATCGGTGCCGGATTCCCTTATCTGGTGAAGTTGTTGCTTTTTCAGGCTCTGTTTTTTGCACTGACAGGTTTTCTTTTGGCATGGATCCTGCTCGAAATATTTCGGGTATTGGTTGTTTATACCGGACTACTTATAACTTATGAATGGTATGAGATAGTCGGGTTGTTTTGTATTACGACCACGATATCGGTCGGTGGTATGTTTTTTGCATTAAGACGGCTCAGGGGCGTAGAACCGGCATCGGTATTCAGAAATTAAAGCGATAACTTATGAAGCGTTCGGGTTTGATACCAAGAAAATATATTTGTGTATTCCTATTCCTTTTTTCTGTATTAAGTGGGGGTGCACAACAATTGCTAACATTGAAGGAGTCTATTCGACTCACGATCGGGCAAAAGCCATCTCAGGAAGTTTTGCGTTTGGAACAAAGACAGGCAGAATTATCCCGGGAGGAAATTAAAGCCCAATGGTGGCCGGAGATTGATTTTTCCTACAATTACCGTTATAATCCGGTTGTGGCAACGACGATAATTCCTATCGGACAATTCGATGTGAACAATCCGACCAATGCGGTAAGAGGAATCAAAATGGGCACCGAATGGCAACAAAACACAGGTATATCCGTAAAGCAACCGGTTCTTGATATATCGAAAATTTATCAGGGACGTAAATCGGATTTGCTGATACGATTGAGCCACGTAAACGAAAAAATCGGAAGAGACCAACTGATAGCAGAAGTTGCCCGCACTTATCTTGAAATTTGCTCAAAGCAGGAACTGGCTGCTCAGGCGGTACAAGATACGGTGCGAACCCGTTTGACTTATGAACAACAAAATTTACGTTTCCAACAGAAAAAACTACTGGTTTCCGACCTTAATCGGGCATTGATCAATCATAATAATTCGGTAAATCAGCTTGAATCGATTTTGACAGATCTTTTCAGTGAAAAAGTATATCTCTCTTTTCTGACCGGTTTACCGGTCGATAGTGTATTGTTAAAATATTGTTTTGATGCTTCGGCAGAGCTGATTCGAATGAAGTCTGTGCTTCGGCAGCCGTTTAATCCGGATTCGCTACCATTGTTGCATAAGTATGATTTGCAGAAAGAAATAGATATGCAAGCATTGAAGATCAGAAAAAGCAAGAGTATTCCGGTAATTTCTTTCGATGCTTTTCTGGGAGCAAATCAATATACCCGAAGCCTCTCTCCTTTTGATAAAAACTCATGGTATGCAAGCAGTTATTTGGGTTTGTCTTTAACGATACCAATTCTTTATGGCGAGAATTTAAGAAGCAGAAATAAGCGATTATCGATCGATCAGACCAAATCAGGGCTCGAAAGGGAGGAGCAGTTGAATTTATACAAGCATAATGCGCTGACAGCATTTCATAAGATCGGGAATATAGAAAAACAGATTTTGCGACTTGAAAAAAATATAGAACTGGAGCGGCAAATTTTGCTTGTTCTGGATAAACGGCTAAAAGAATATCAGATCAATGCTTTTGAAATCAATCAGGAGGAAACGGAATATCAGAAGCAGCTTGTTGAATTACGTATAAAATACAAAGAACAAATTCAGGAATATTTGAATTACCTTGAAAACAGCGGAATGTTGTTTATTCTGAGTGAATGATTATTGGGAGAAGGAAGGATAAAAAAGACAGGCGATTTCAAAATATGAAATCGCCTGTCTTTTTTATTGATCAATCTGTTCGAACGATCAGATTTTACGAAGTCCCTTCGTCTGATTTTTATCGGCTTCGATCACGCTGATTGCCAATCCACCTCCTGGAGCACAATACTGAGCCAGTTTTGATTTTTTCGTAACCACAACCTTGCGGATATTGTATGCCTGCGGATTGCTTTTATAATGTGCGTCTTTATTGTCTGCGTAAATTGTTGCGACATATGTTTTACCTTCATCCAGAAAGTCGAAGTTTACTTTTGACGTTCTTCCGTTTTCACCGTTCGTACTTCCCACAAACCAGTTGTTTGAACCTTTCGCTTTGCGGGCTACAGTCAGATATTCGCCCGGTTCGGCTTCCAGGTAATTTGACTGATCCCAGTCTAATGCTACATCTTTGATGAACCCGAAAGCATCCATGAAACGCTCGTAGTTTTCAGGCAGATCGGCAGCCATTTGTAGCGGACTTGCCATGGTCACATAAAGAGAAAGCTGATTCACGAGCGTGGTGTTTACCCAGGAATTGTTGTATGGATTGATTTTTGTGATATCGTTTTCAAAAATTCCCGGTGTATAGTCCATCGGGCCGCCGATCAGTCGGGTAAAAGGCAATACCGTCGTATGATTCGGTTTCGAACCGCCGAATGCATGGTATTCTGTTCCTCTTGCTGATTCATTTCCGATCAGATTCGGCCACGTACGGCAAACGCCAGTCGGACGGACGGCTTCGTGGGCATTGATCATAATCTTATATTCGGCGGCTTTTTCAAGTGCGTGTTGATAATGATTCACAATCCATTGTGTATAGTGATTTTCACCGCGCGGAAGAATATTCCCTACATATCCGCTTTTTACGGCTGGATAACCATGCGTATTCATAAACTGATATGCTTTTTCCAGGTGACGTTCATAGTTGCGCACCGATCCGGATGTTTCATGATGCATGATCATATAAACACCTTTCGATTTGGCATAATCGCGTACGGTTTCAACATCGAAGTCCGGGTATGAAGAGGTAAAGTCAAATACATAATCTTTCGAATTACCGAACCAGTCTTCCCAACCTTCGTTCCAACCTTCAACCAAAACACCATCGAAACCATGTTTTGCGGCAAAATCGATATATCGTTTTGCGTTTTCTGTTGTCGCTCCGTGACGCCCATGCGGTTTTGCCTTGCTAAAGTCGGTAACTCCCAGCTGTACACTCGGAAAATCACGCGTATATGACCAATCGCTTTTGCCGGTGATCATTTCCCACCAGATTCCGATGTATTTGCAGGGTTTGATCCATGACGTATCTTCGATTTTGCAGGGTTCATTCAGATTAAGCGTCATGCGTGAGGCAAGGATATCGCGCGCATCGTCGCTTGCGATAACTGTTCGCCATGGCGATGTACAAGGCGTTTGCATATAGCCTTTTACTCCAGATCCATCAGGAGTAAGCCATGCATTAAAAATCATGTTTTTGTCATCCAGATTCAGGTGCATACAGGCATAATCGAGTAATGCTGCCTCGTGAAGATTAATGTAGATTCCCTCGTCGGTTTTCATTTGCAGAGAGGTCTGCACACCTGTCGGCGAAAAGGATGTCTGAGAAAGATTTGCTGTAACAGATGCTTCCATCTGACTGCGGATTTCGGACAAACGGGATTTATTATAGTCATACTCCTGGGTATCATAATCGCCCGGAATCCACCATGCGGTATGATTTCCGGTCATTGCAAATTGCGTATGTTCCTCTTTTATCTTGAAATAACGCAGTTTTTCCTGTTGAGGGAATTCATACCGGAAACCCAGTCCGTCGTTGAACAGGCGGAAGCGGATATTCATGCGGTTGTCGGTATCGTTTTGTTTGAGTGTTATTGTCATTTCGTTATAATGATTGCGAATGACAGATTCTTCTCCCCATACCGGGTTCCAGTTTTCATCGATGGTCGTCGTTTTTGTATCGATAACGCTGAAGTGGTTGTATAAAGAGGTTTTCGGATCAGCGGTTTTTTTCATGTTGATTTCAGATCCGAAATCTATTTTTTCGTTTTCACCCACCAATTCCAATCCCATTTTGCTGGGTTTGATTACAGGTTTTCCTTTGTAAGAGAGTTCATAAGTGGGTATTCCTTCTTGCGAAAGCGAGAAGTTCATTTTAAATGTGCCATCGGGTGAGGTCAACTCCCGGGCAAGTGTTGGTGACAGACTGCTTAATAAAAAGCTTGTGGTTAATAATGTGTTGAATTTCATTTGTATATAATTTGATTTTTGATATTAATGTATAAATGCGGCATTATATAAATTCGGTTGGGTATCTCAACTTTAGGAGAGTTATGGCGATTATTCTAATGTTCTCGGATATCTGATGATTGTGTTTCGGATTAAAGGGTATTGATAATAAGTGTTTAAAATACAAAAGTATTTTAGTTTAGTTTATTTTAAACAATACTCCCGTAAAAAAGTGATATTATTTACGATTCTGTTTTTGTATTTGTTTGTAAAACGGTGTTTTGGCGTTTTATAGGAACCATTTCCTAATCCTCCCTTACTCTGTAATTTGTAAAGTTTCACTAACTTTGGTGCGTTTTTAGAGAACGCAGGTTTATATCCGAAATACAATCAATTACGATATGGAATATAATTTCAGAGAGATAGAAAAAAAATGGCAACAGTACTGGAAAGAAAACCAGACTTACCGTGTTGAAGTCGATGCGGCCAAGCCCAAATTTTACGTATTAGACATGTTTCCTTATCCGTCGGGAGCGGGATTACATGTAGGTCATCCGCTTGGATATATCGCGTCGGATATCTTTTCGCGCTATAAGCGTCTGAATGGATTCAATGTTTTGCATCCGATGGGATATGATGCGTACGGGCTTCCTGCCGAGCAATATGCGATTCAGACAGGACAGCATCCGGCTATCACTACCACTCAGAATATTGCCCGTTATCGTGAACAGTTGGATAAAATCGGTTTCTGTTATGACTGGAACCGTGAAATTCGCACATGCGAGCCTGATTTTTATAAATGGACGCAATGGGCATTCATTCAGATGTTCAATAGCTATTACGATGCGAAAGCGGATAAGGCGATGCCAATTGCTGAGTTGGTAGCTCAATTTGAGCAGAACGGAACAGAGGGTATTACGGCTATTGGTTCGAAAGAACTGTCGTTTACTGCCGAAGAATGGAAAAATAAAACCGAAAAAGAACAACAGGAGATTTTGATGAACTACCGCATCGCTTATCTGGGCGATACGATGGTAAACTGGTGTCCGGCTTTGGGTACCGTACTAGCCAATGATGAGGTGGTGAACGGTGTTTCTGAGCGTGGCGGATATCCTGTTGAGCAAAAACTCATGCGCCAATGGTGCCTGCGCGTTTCTGCATATGCGGATCGATTGCTTAAAGGTCTTGAAAAACTAGACTGGACAGATTCGTTGAAAGAAACGCAGAAAAACTGGATCGGTCGCTCGGAAGGTGCTGAAATGCAATTCAAGATCGCCGATTCGGATTTGGAGTTCACGATTTTCACGACCCGCGCGGATACTGTATTCGGCGTGACCTTTATGGTGTTGGCTCCTGAAAGTGCGTATGTAGATCAGGTTACGACAGCTGAACAGAAAGAAGCTGTTGCTGCTTATATCGATAGCATCAAACATAAGACAGAACGCGATCGCCAGATTGAAAAAACTGTTTCAGGTGTTTTCACCGGCGCATATGCGATCAATCCGCTGACCAATGAGAAAATTCCTGTTTGGGTGAGCGATTATGTATTGGCTGGTTATGGAACGGGTGCCATCATGGCTGTGCCGGCTCATGACTCGCGCGACTACGCTTTCGCGAAGCATTTCGAATTGCCGATCATTCCATTGATCGAGGGTTGTGATGTATCTGAAGAGTGTTTCGAGGCGAAAGAGGGAATCATGACGAACTCTTGCGGAAACGGACTTGATCTGAATGGATTGAACGTAAAAGAAGCAATTGCCAAAACCAAAGCATTTGTTGAAGAAAAAGGATTGGGGCGCGTTAAAGTGAACTTCCGTTTGCGTGATGCTATTTTCAGCCGTCAGCGTTACTGGGGAGAGCCGTTCCCGGTTTATTATAAAGAGGGAATGCCTTATATGCTTGACGAAAGCAAGTTGCCGCTGGAACTTCCAGAAGTGGAATCGTTCTTGCCGACACAAACGGGCGAGCCGCCGCTGGGTCATGCTAAAAACTGGGTGACCGAAGATCAGTTCCCATTGGAGCTATGTACGATGCCGGGTTTTGCCGGGTCATCTGCTTATTACTTGCGATATGAGGATCCACGCAACGAAAAAGCGCTTGTCGATCCGAAGGTGAATGAATACTGGCGTAATGTCGATTTATATATCGGAGGTACGGAGCATGCTACAGGTCATTTGATATACAGTCGTTTCTGGAATAAATTCCTTTTCGATACGAATGTCATTTGCGAAGACGAGCCGTTTAAGAAACTGGTGAATCAGGGTATGATTCAGGGTCGTTCGAACTTCGTTTATCGCATCAAAGACACGAATACGTTCGTTTCTTACAATCTGAAAAAAGATTACGACGTTACTCCGCTTCATGTGGATGTGAATATCGTAGCTAACGATATCCTTGATCAGGAAGCTTTCAAAGCATGGCGTCCTGAATTCGCAACGGCAGAGTTTATCCTCGAAGATGATAAATACGTTTGCGGATGGGCTGTTGAAAAGATGTCAAAATCGATGTATAACGTCGTGAATCCGGATGTGATCGTTGATCGTTTCGGTGCCGATACATTGCGTTTTTACGAGATGTTCCTCGGACCGCTTGAGCAGTCGAAACCATGGGATACGAATGGTATCGACGGAGTACACCGTTTCTTGCGTAAACTATGGAACTTGTTCTATAAGAACGAGCAGTTCTTGCCTGTCGACGGAGAACCAACAAAAGATGAACTGAAAGCTTTGCACAAGCTCATCAAGAAGGTAAGCTGGGATATTGAAAACTTCTCATTCAACACATCTGTATCAGCCTTCATGATTTGCGTTAACGAACTGACTGCGTTGAAATGCAACAATGCCCGTATCCTTTCGGAACTGGTTATTTTGCTTGCTCCTTTTGCTCCGCATATTGCAGAGGAATTGTGGAATGCACTTGGCAATACGACATCTGTTTGTGATGCGCAATGGCCTGTTCTGAATGAAGAATATCTGAAGGAATCGAGTGTGAACTATACCATCTCTTTCAATGGAAAAGCGCGATTTAATGTTGAGTTTCCGGCCGGTACTTCAAAAGAAGAGGTAGAGAAAGTTGTTCTTGCTCACGAGAATTCTGCGAAATGGTTGGAAGGAAAGACTCCAAAGAAAGTGATTGTCGTTCCCAATAAAATCGTAAATATTGTAGTTTAATTCTCTCATCACACTTTTTGAAATCCACAGATTAACTATGACGTTAAGTCCCAAAAAAATAATAGTCACGCATGGGCGTGACTATTTAATGATCGTGTTCGGTCTATTAATTTACGCATTAGGCTTTACTGCTTTTATTCTTCCGCAAAAGATAGTAATCGGAGGGATGGCCGGTGTTGGTTCTTTGATTTATTATCTTACGAATATACCGGTGGGTATATCCGTTTTCGCAATCAATATCTTATTATTGCTCATTGCCTTCAAATCGGTAAGCAGAACGTTTGTGATCCGTACGATTTTCGGAACCGGTGTAATGAGTTTTCTGATATATTTGCTACAGCCGTTGTTTACGAAGCCACTGGTCGCCGGTGAGCCATTCATGAATATCGTGATCGGATCCTTGCTTTGCGGTGTGGGTATCGGTATCGTCTTTGTTCATAACGGAAGTACAGGGGGGACGGATATCATCGCAGCGATGGTGAATAAGCACCGGAATATATCTATCGGACGTTCGATGCTTTATTGCGACATGCTGATCATTTCGTCTTCTTATTTTCTGCCTGATAACGATGGGGTCGAAAAGATGGTATACGGATTTGTGGTGATGCTGATCGTATCGAATGTTTGCGATATGATTATCAATTCATCCCGGCGATCGGTACAGTTCATGATCTTTTCTCAAAAGTATGAAGAGATTGCCAATGCGATTAATGTGGATGCACGCCGAGGAGTAACGTTGCTCGATGGGAAGGGATGGTATTCAAAACAGGACGTTAAGGTATTGGTCGTGCTGGCCCGACGTACTGATTCGGTTACGATTTTCAGAATCATTAAGGCGATCGATCCGAATGCCTTTATCTCACAAGCCAATGTAAATGGCGTTTACGGTCAGGGATTTGATGTTATTAAATAAATAATCATTAAACGATAAAAAGGGGATATCCGAATATGTATATATTTGGATATCCCCTTTTTTTAAGATTGATGTATAAGAAGAGTATAGAAAATAAAATACGGTTCAAAGCCCTCCTGTTATATGCGATTTTGGCAGTAGCCTGTATGGTGACGGCCATATCGGTATGGGAGTTACAGCAGGACATGCAGGCGCAGAAAGAATATGTAGCCGATCATTACCAGACGTTGTCGCTTACCAACCGCATCCTGACTACGGTAAAAGAAGTACAAGTTACGGCCAACAGACGGCCGGTAGGCAGAAAGCGGAAGATATTTCAGATGAAACTCGAAGAAATTTCACTGATGATCGATTCGCTGAATACGCAGGGTAACCACTCGTTTAAAAAAGAGATGGGCGAAGAGATGATCTCGCTTCTGAACGAGAAGGCCGTTATCGTAAACCGCTTGCATAACTTATTCAAGCGCACGAATCCGGTCGATCCGATCCGCGAGAAATTACTCGAAGTACATCCCGTATTGGAAAAAGATTCGATTCAGGTAACTACTGTTATTCAGGATACTACTATCCGTCAGGCACCTAAAAGAAAATTCTGGCGTCGTTTTGCCGATGTGTTTTCTCCTCCAGCCTCGAATGATACCATCATACAAACCATTACTTTTCAGGCGGATACGGTTGTAGCTGCTCAGGAAGAGACGAAGGCAATACTTACTGATGTTCGTTATTTTGCTGAGGATGCAAGCCTGAACTATGAGCGGCGAATGCAAGACATAGCCTCTCAGATCGGTAGTCTTCTTGAGGCCGATCAGGCTATCTCTGCCCGTCTTTCAGAATTGCTCATACGGCTTTATCAGTCTTCGATCGGATCTACGATGCTAGAGATTGAAAAGGCGGAGGTTCGTATCGGTGAATATTACAGGTATCTCACCATTGGAGCGATCTGCTTTCTGGCTCTGATTCTTGTGTTTATCGTGCTTATCCTTCAGGATGTAAACCGTGCGCGAGAAGCCCGTAGTGAGCTTCAAAAATCCAATGATCGTATTCGACAGTTGATGGAGAGTCGCCACCAAATGCTTCTATCCGTATCGCATGATATCAAAAGCCCGTTGAATTCGATATTAGGATACCTGGAGTTGTGGAAAGATGAGGCAGACAAGCCTCAACACGATATTTGTTCGATG
>JBOFCW010000105.1:0-5222 GCA_051646395.1 Bacteroidales bacterium | reverse complement strand
ACTCGAAATCAAAGTCGTCGAGGTATTCCGGTTGAGTGAAATCTTCCATAGCGCGGCGATCTTTTTTTGTCGGACGGCCCGTTCCTTTGGCGCGGTCGATAAATCCATGGATTTTGTTTAACTCCAGCAGCTCGAGTTGCTCGGCTGAAGTCACATTTTCCATATATTCCGGTACCAGTTTGGCTCCCATGCGCCGTTCAGTCAGTTGAAGTACCTTAAAAGAATAGGTAACGGGTGGTTTACGCACCTGTATTACATCACCTACCTTAACCATACGGGATGCTTTCACATTGACGTTGTTGATCATGACGCGGTTTTTTTTACACGCTTCCACAGCAATTGTTCGTGATTTGAAAATACGAACGGCCCACATCCATTTGTCTATTCTTACTTCGGTCTTCATTATTTATTATTAAATTGGTTCATGGTGTTTTGAATACCTGCCAGGCAAAAGCTTTTGATGATGTCGCTACAAGCATCCAGTTTTGCAGGCAGTTCACTTTCTTCCTCTTTCGAGAAGTTACCCAATACATAATTTACTTGCGCGCCTTTCGGATAGTCATTGCCGATGCCGAATTTAAGACGGGCATATTTGTCATTACCCAATACCCGGGCGATATCCTTGAGGCCGTTATGGCCGGCATCGCTTCCTTTGGGTTTTAGGCGTAACGTGCCAAACGGCAGAGCAAGATCGTCAACGATAATCAGAACGTTTTCTACGGGTATATTCTCTTTTTGCATCCAATAGCGAAGCGCATTCCCGCTCAGGTTCATATAAGTGGATGGTTTGAGAAGAATCAGTTGCCGGTTTTTGACCTTCATTTCGGCCGTTGCACCGTAACGGTTGTCCGTAAAAACAATATTGGACGCCTTAGCTAAGGCGTCCAATACTCTGAATCCGATATTATGACGGGTATATTCGTACTCTGCACCAATATTACCTAAGCCACAAATCAAATACTTCATAAAAATTATTTTTTAGAAGCTGCCATAGCTGCTGCTTTCGCACCACGAGCCGCACGAGTCAATTTAACTGCACATACAACCGCGTTTTTAGCGTTCAATAGCTCAAGGTTTTCGAATGCCAACTGACCAACCTGTACTGTTTTACCAAGACCAAGGTCAGCAACATTGATAACAAGACGCTCAGGAACGTTAGCATAAAGAGCTTTTACGCGAAGTTTACGCATTTCAAGAGATAGTTTACCCCCTTGTTTAACCCCTTCTGCAAGACCTTCAAGTTTTACAGGAACTTCGATTGTGATTTGCTTCTCAGGGAAGATCTGAAGGAAGTCCAAGTGAAGAACTTCGTCAGTTACCGGTTGGAACTGTAGATCCTGTACGATCGCGTTGCAAGTCTGACCGTCGATAGTCAATTCAACTACGAAGATATCCGGAGTGTAAATCAAGTTACGAACGTCTTCTTTGTTTACAGAGAAAGCGATTTCTTTTTCTCCACCGTAAAGGATAGCTGGGATGTTACCTGCTTCACGAACTGCTTTCGTAGCTTTTTTGCCGATGTCAGTTCTTGACTGACCTGCTAATACAAATGTTTTCATTTTTAAATTGTTTTGTGTTACTCAAAATTGAGGATTGCCCCTTAATTTCCCATCACACGGAATCCTAAAAAGCGGCGCAAATATAAGGATAAAATATGAATTACCCTATATTCTTTATTGTTAGTATCTAATTTATCTATAATATACGTGTTTTTGCGTTTCGATAGATTCCAAAAGGCAATGGTATGCAGATTATTTATTTAAGTGTGGTGTGTACAATAAAATATTGAACTTAATAATTGTTTATTTATTGTAAATAGATACTTTTGTGGTAGATTGATGGCGCATTTGACTTTACAGATGAAATCGCCATAATTCGCCTAAAGTAAAGATACCCAACTGAAGTTATTAATGGCGCATCTGATCTCGATGTTAAAAATTTAATTAGATACAAATGAAAAGCAAAATTTTAGTTACCGGCGGAACGGGATTTATCGGATCTCATACCGTAGTTGAGCTGCAACAAGCAGGCTATGACGTAGTAATCGTTGATAATTTGTCAAACTCAAATGCTGATGTTGTTGACGGCATCGAGCGTATAACCGGGATGAGACCGACTTTTGCAAACCTGGATTGTAATGATCTGGAAGGGATGCGTAGCCTTTTTGCCCGCGAAAAAAATATTGCCGGCATTATTCATTTCGCTGCCAGTAAAGCAGTGGGAGAGTCTGTTGAAAAACCGATGTTGTACTATCGTAACAACCTTGTATCATTGTTGAATGTTATGGATTTGATGGCTGAGTTCAATGTGAAAGGTTTTGTATTCTCTTCTTCTTGCACGGTTTATGGCGAACCGGATGTTAATCCGGTGGATGAATCAGCTCCGGTGAAACCGGCTCTTTGCCCGTATGGTAATACCAAACAGATCGCCGAAGAGATTATCCGGGATGCGAGCATTACCAATATTCCATATAAAAGTACGATTTTGCGGTATTTCAATCCGATCGGAGCGCATCCTTCTGCAGAGATCGGTGAATTGCCAAACGGAGTACCTCAGAACTTATTGCCCTATGTAACTCAGACTGCGATGGGTATTCGCAAGGAACTGAGTGTATATGGTGATGACTATAATACACCCGACGGATCATGTATTCGTGATTACATCAATGTTGTGGATTTAGCTAAAGCGCACGTCAAAGCTCTTGATCGTATGCTTACCAACGAGGATGCGCCTAAGGTTGAAACATTCAACCTGGGTACGGGTCGTGGTGTTTCGGTATTGGAGCTGATCCGTACTTTTGAAAAAGTAACCGGAGTCAAAGTTCCATATAAAATCGTCGGACGTCGTGACGGAGATATCGAGAAAGTGTGGGGAGCTGTAGATAAGGCGAATTCCGTTTTAGGCTGGAAAGCGCAGGAGTCACTGGATGATACGCTTGCGACATCTTGGAAATGGCAATTACGATTGCGTGAGAACGGATTGATGTAATACGCTTGTGTCTGGTTATGAATAAAAAAACCATCGTTTGACTTTTGTCAGGCGATGGTTTTTTTATTTGACTGAAGTTCGATTGTACTTTTGATATGGAATAATGTTTCCGATTGTTATTTCCAATATGTATATATTCGCTGTTGCATATATTGAGGCTCGTCATTGACATAAAAATAGCGCTCTGTCCAGTTTCCCTGTTCGTCGTAGGTATATACTGAACGTGTTTCGGTGATTTTGCGGCTTCCTTCTAATTTTTTTAGTTCTTCGTCTGACAAGTTTTCCGTATTTCCGGTCAGAGTCGTTTGTTGTGTGGTCCATGCGTCTTCGGGAAGTTCTTGCAAATCGACATCGATAATGCGGCATAGGATTTCGTTTCCCTGATCATCGAAGAAAAATCGGGTCAGCGTACTTTTAAGGTTTGAAAGATATCTTACGGATGTGATTCTTCCATCATTATCATATTTATAACTGTTGATGGATTGCTGGTTGTTTTTACCGTCGAAAGTGACCATTTTTTCCTGTCTGCCGGCTTCATCGTAAAAGAACAGATGTCTGAAGTTGATGCGTCCGTCTGGAAAAAGACACTTTTCCTCCTTGCAGGTTCCGTTGAGATCGTAGGTGTAAATCCAGATGTTGTTTTGACTTCGGTGGAGGGGGAGTGAGGCGTGAGCCTCACGGATATGAAAAATCATATCCGAAGGTTTATCATTCTCATCGTAACGGGTGACAAACGTAATTTTCCCTTCGTCGTTATATTCGTAGGTCATACTTCCTGTTTTACGCTTGTCGGCATAATAACGTTGTTCTATCAGCCGTCCTGATTTGTCATAAATGTTTCGGGTCATGTTGTCGTCGGCATCATCGGTGAAGTAGGCATGATATTCAATGGTTTTTCCCTCTTTGTCGAAAGTGTATCCCTCATCGATATAGCCTTTGAACCAAAAAGGATCGTTATCCACTGCTTTTTCCGCCCATACGGAATCGGCAAGTGTAATAATTTTCAGATGCGACATTTTCATTGATTTGACCATTCCCTTCAGGTTGCCTTCTTTACCGGTTGCCCATTGAGCAAAGAGATGAGGATAGAAAGAAGCAAAGAGAAAACACAAAAATAGTCGGTATAAAGTAGGATTCAGAATTCGTTTCGGCATGTAATCTTTAAATTGTAACGTTTTTACATGCATGCTAAACGAAAAAAAGTGTTCTCTTGTTCAGCGAATACCTTCTTATTTGACACACGGAAGATCCTCATAAAGGAATTCCACTTCACCTGTATCCAGATGATGGTACGCCCCCACGATACCGATTTTACCCTCTTGGTATAAATGACGCAATACTTCACTGCGCTGGAGGATTTCATCCATCGAATGCTGTACGTTATGGCGTGTTACGGCATCGATGAATTCGGGTGATTCAACAGGTTTGCATGGCATTTCGAGTTTTACCTCTTCAATAGAAATATCGAGTTTTTTTAGTAATTGGGTCAGGCTGCCAACTTTCTGGCCGGCACAAGCACCTTGGGAAGCCCCGCATTTGCTATGGCCTAATACCATAATTAGTTTTGAACCCACTACTTTGCAAGCGTATTCCATACTTCCGATAATATCGTCGTTCAGAATATTTCCTGCTATGCGCACACTGAATATATCTCCGATACCTTGGTCGAAGATGTGTTCGGCTGCGGTACGGCTATCCATACAACTCAGGATGATGGCAAAAGGATGTTGACCGTATCTGTAATATTGAGCCTGATCGAGAAGGTTACGGTTTAACTTCAGGTTTTTTACGAAGCGGTCGTTTCCCTCTTTCAGAAATTGCAAAGCCTTACATGGGGTCATGGTGGCTAATGTTTCGGAAGTATGTATTTTCATAAGAAGTTTGCAGTTTTGGGTGGGTTGAGTATAATTAGCAATATAAACTCAAAAAAAAGGCTTTTGAATTTATATTGCTAATTATACTGATAAATTTAAGCGTATTTAGCAAGCAATGCAAACTTGTAGCTTTAGGCGTCGATTGTTTTTGTCTTTTTATTTCACAGGGATTGCTATGTTTCACTATAATGAGATTGACAAATAGTTGTATTGGGTTTAAATGACTTGGGTCAGGATCTGTTGTTATGGATGATTTTTAATATCAATGTTGGTTTAATGATGATTGGTATCATAAATCATCTTGTAAATTTTATATATATACTCCTAATATGTGTTGTTGAAAATAATGGTTTTTAAATA
>JBOFCW010000098.1:0-11624 GCA_051646395.1 Bacteroidales bacterium | reverse complement strand
AGAAAGTTGAAATGCACATGTGAATTTTGTGTTTGTGTTTTGGAATTAGAATTTCAAATAGATGGCTATTCCGTGTGTAAAATTAACACTTAAACGTATAAGTGTATCTGCATAGAATATGTTTTACAACATGTTTTTTAGACTAAAATAGGTTTAAAATAATTCTAAGCACTTTACGAAATCGGATATACCCCTTTATATGACCGTAAAAATACAATTAAAATTAAAATTCAAAGCCTAAAAACGATTTGATTACTAAAATAATGTATGATTCTATCCGATCCGAATGCAATTTAATGGAATCAGAAGAGGCAGATCAGGAACAAAAGAACAGATATTTTATGTATATGCATCCATATTTTTTCAAGAACAATAAATATGATGTCGATGTTGTCATAATAAGTATGATAATCTAAACCACCCTGAATGAAAAAACTACCAAGAATAGAAAAAATACCAGAAGCCTATAGTGTCATCGCAGATAATCGGATTGATATTGATGAAGATAAAAATATGGCACATATTTTTTCTTCTGATAAATCAAAGGTCTATACCGTCACCTGGGACGGCGACGTTTACACCTCGAACGACAATGCATCGTATTGGCAAAACACAATCGGATATCCGGTGATTGCCGTTCTGTTGAAACAGGAGCGTTTGCATGTCGATTCCGGAATCATAGCATTGTTCGGAGGTATAGCCTGGAAGAATGTAAACAGAAGGCATCATAACCAATATGATGAGGCATTGGCCGATGTATTGCACGAACTGGCTTTAAAAGGCATTCGGTTGGAGGAGATTGAGGAAAATTTACAAAAAGTTTATGCGGAACTCCGTGTACTTCCTGTCAAGTTGCATAAAAGTGAACTGCGGCCTCCGGTTTAAAAGCAGGCCATTAAGTAAGTTTGTTGCTCAGGTGGGTATGAAGAATATAAAAAAAGCTGTCTAAAAACACATTGTTTTAGACAGCTTTTTTTAATATTTTTCAGCTTACAGCTCAAGATCCTGGTTGAAAATTTCATGCCAAGGTAATCCTTGTTTGTTCAACTGTTCCATAAACGGATCCGGATTGAACTCTTCGACGTTCCATACGCCCGGACGAACCCATTCTCCTTTAAGGAACATCATCGCTCCGATCATCGCAGGAACACCAGTCGTATAGCTTACACCCTGAGCACCTGTTTCTTTAAATGCAGCTTCGTGACTACAGTTGTTGTACACATAGTAAGTCATCTCCTTACCTTCCTTATCCAACCCCTTGATGCGGCAACCGATAGAAGTTTCCCCACTATAGTTTTCTCCCAGTTCACCCGGATTAGGAAGAACTGCTTTTAAGAATTGAATCGGTACGATTTCAACTCCGTTATACATAATAGGGTCGATGCGCGCCATGCCGATATTCTGAATCACGCGTAAGTGAGTAAGATATTCCTGACCGAAAGTCATCCAGAAACGGGCGCGCTTGATGGTCGGGAAATTCTTAACCAAAGACTCAAGTTCTTCGTGATAAAGTACATATGATTCTTTCGGTCCGATATTCGGGTAAGTGATAGGTTGGTGGATCTCATGAGGTTCTGTTTCAACCCATTCTCCATTTTCCCAGTATTTACCTTTTTGCGTAACCTCGCGGATGTTGATTTCCGGATTGAAGTTTGTAGCAAAAGCTTTTCCATGATCTCCTGCATTACAGTCAACGATATCAAGATATTCCATTTCGTTGAAGTAATGTTTCGCAGCATAAGCTGTATAAACACCCGTTACACCAGGATCGAAACCACACCCAAGGATCGCGGTAAGACCTGCATCTTCGAAACGTTTTTTGTAAGCCCACTGCCATTTGTATTCGAATTTGGCTTCATCCAAAGGCTCGTAGTTGGCTGTATCCAGGTAGTTGACTCCCGTTGCAAGACAAGCGTCCATGATTGTCAAATCCTGATATGGAAGGGCTACGTTGATAACGATATCCGGTTTGTGCGTGTTGAAAAGATCAATGAGTTCCTGAACATTGTCAGCGTCAACCTGAGCAGTCTGGATACGACCGCCACCAATTGCGTCGGCAATTGCATCACATTTGGATTTCGTGCGGCTAGCCAATACAATTTCAGTAAAAACATCCGGATTCTGAGCAACTTTGTGGGCAACCACAGTTCCTACACCACCGGCACCAATAATCAAAACTTTTCCCATTTCGATAATTAATAGTTTTAGGATATAAATGAATAAATAATATCAATTCCATTTAAGAATGGATGCAAATTTACGGCATATTTCCAAATAATTACTCTTTTGCATAGTAAACAGATGTTTTTATTTTATAGATTTTGATTTCAGTCCATACAATAATTGATAAAACACGTTCAAAACAAACAAACGCTAAAATTTGTTTCTCAATAAATTGAATGAATTTTATTTATGCCTAATCGCCATTCTAATACAATATTTCGGCTCCCATCAGAAAAATCGATGTCGGTTTTTTTGACACGGTTTTACTTTTTGGGAATATTAGGTTTCATAATCCCGGTGTCGAAACCACTTTTTATACAAATGACGCCGTTTGTTCTGCTTTTGAATTTGACTTTGATTCTGCTCTACGAATTGACTATAACCCGAAAAAGGGGAACTGGTTACTTCATAACCTTTGTTGTGACCGTTTTTATTCTTTCTTATCTGGTAGAAGTTTTCGGTGTCAATACCGGTTTGATATTTGGTAGATATACCTATGAACAGGGATTGGGGTTACAGTTATTTCATACCCCGCCTATCATCGGGGTGTGTTGGGTGATTCTGATTCTGGGTTCGGCTTCCCTTAGTCAGGGGATAAGTACTTTTGTCGGTTTTTCACCCACGAGATATGTTGATGGTTTGTTTCGTGTATTGATTGCAACATTTTTGATGATATCGATGGATCTTTTGCTCGAAAAAGTATCCGACTGGCTCGATTGGTGGCATTGGGAGTCTGTTCGTGTGCCAGGCCGAAATTACCTGAGCTGGATTTTGCTCTCCCTCGCTTATCACATATATTATGTGGTCGGGCGCATTCAACAACGCACCTATATCGCCGCGATCTTGTTTGTCCTGCAATTCATTTTCGTGTTATTTATTTTTATGTATATCCGTTTTTTTCATTGATTCCATTCATCTTGCCTTGAATATAGAATAACTAAAATTAAGAGATTTGATAAACCTTATCTCAGAGGTTTTGTTTTATGCTAAAAGCCTTGAAGAAAAGGTTTAATTTGAAAAAACTATGGAAATGAATCAGACAGGAATCATCATTCAGGTTATCGGACCGGTTATCGACGTAAGTTTTGCGCAGGAGTCCGGTTTGATAAATCTGCCTCCGATTTTTGGCGCATTAAGCGTTATCAGGGAAAATCTCCCCGACTTGATAATTGAGGTAGAACAGCATTTGGGTGAAGATACCGTCCGGTGTATTGCGATGGATTCGACGGATGGTATTAGCAGGGGAATGCCTGTTTGTAATCTGGAGCATCCGATAGAGATGCCCGTCGGAGAGCAGGTGAAAGGGCGATTGCTGAATGTTACCGGAGATGCGATCGATGGGTTGTGGCAACTCGATAAGCAGGGGAGCCTACCTATACACAGACAGCCTCCTGCTTTCGATGAGCTATCTGTTTCTCAGGAGATATTGGTTACAGGTATTAAAGTGATCGATTTGCTTGAACCCTATGTTCGGGGCGGAAAGATCGGTTTGTTTGGCGGAGCCGGTGTTGGAAAAACAGTTTTGATTATGGAGTTGATCCACAATGTGGCAAAAGGTCATGACGGATATTCTGTTTTTGCCGGCGTAGGGGAACGAACCCGCGAAGGAAACGACCTGTTGCGTGAGATGATTGAATCAGGAGTGATCCGGTATGGCGATTCATTTATGGAAAAAATGAAACAGGGTGAATGGGATCTGTCATTGATCGACAAAAACGAGTTGCAAAATTCTCAGGCGACCCTGGTATTCGGACAGATGAATGAACCTCCCGGGGCACGTGCCCGCGTCGCATTTTCAGGGCTGACAGAAGCTGAAAGTTTTCGCGATAGTAATTTGTCGGGTGGTGATGTCTTGTTTTTTATTGACAATATATTCCGTTTTATTCAGGCGGGATCGGAGATTTCAGCATTGTTGGGGCGAATGCCATCTGCCGTGGGTTATCAGCCTACACTTGCGTCCGAAATGGGAATGTTACAAGAACGAATCACGTCGACCAAAACAGGGGCTATCACGTCGGTACAGGCCGTTTATGTGCCGGCTGATGACTTAACGGATCCTGCTCCGGCAACGACTTTCAGTTTTTTGGATGCTACGACCGTTTTAAGCAGAAAAATATCCAGTTTGGGTATTTATCCGGCCGTCGATCCCCTCGAATCGACTTCGCGTATCCTTGATGCCCGTATCGTAGGAGAGGAGCATTATCAGGTAGCTATGGCCGTTAAAGCACTATTACAACGATACAAGGAGTTGCAGGATATCATCGCTATTTTGGGGATGGAGGAGCTTTCGGAAGAAGACCGACTTATCGTAAACAGAGCCCGAAAAGTGCAACGCTTCCTTTCTCAGCCTTTTCATGTAGCAGAGCAATATACCGGAGTTAAAGGTGTGATGGTACCTGTTGCCGATACCATCAAAGGTTTTAAAATGATTCTGGATGGAAAGCTGGATGACTGTCCCGAACAAGCTTTTTTCAATGTCGGTGGTATTGAAGAAGCAATAGCCAAAGGGGAAAAGCTGATGGCGCAAACTTCAACCTCATCTGATTAATATGGATTCTCTACATTTGAAAGTGATCTCTCCTGCGGGGACACTCCTTGATGCAACCGTTTCTCAAGTAGATCTTCCCGGAGAGATCGGTCCCTTTACGGTATTGGAAGGACATGCACCACTGATTGCAGCTCTGCGAGATGGTAAATTATCGTATGTTCAGGAGGGTCAGGAAAAGGCTATTACGATTGAATCCGGGTTTGCTGAGGTTTCTGATGACGAAATATTGGTTTGTATAGATTGAATTTATGATAGGTATCTGGAAATTATATCAATTACCACTGTTGCTGTGTGCGGCGATTATCTGGTTGATCCATTTCGCTCAGACAGATATACCTGTCTATAACGGCTTCTGGTGGATTGTTTTGTCATTTTCTGCAATGACAATGATGATCTCCGTTTTTTTGAATAGATTCAAGGCTAAGGGGGTGAATTTATTCTTTTCAGGCTTTGCCGTAGTCAAGGCGATCAAATTCTTTCTTTCCCTTTTGTTATTGTTGCTGTTGTCTGTATATTATCCTGATTTTGTTTCGTTTAATTGTGTTGTGGTCGGTTTTTTGTTTCTTGTTACGTTGGTCGTTGATACCGGTTTATTGTTATATTTTGCGAGAAGCTATAAAAGATAAATTTTTACACAGATGAAGCTGATATCTCTATCCATATTATTCATGATATTTAGCGTATTGCCCGTTAGAAGTTCAGCTTCCGATAGTCAGGCAGAAATCGAGCAGCAAGTTGAGGCTGTGAATCCGCTTGAATTGATAGAACATCATATGGGTGATAGTTACTCCTGGCCATTATTCGGTTTGCCGATTAAGCAGTTGACACTTTCTCTTCCGGTAATCGTCTACAATAAAAATACCCGTCAATGGAGTTTTTTTAGTTCCTCTCATCTTGAGATGAACAAGGAGTGGAAAGGGTATTATATTTCCGAATCAAAGACATATGCCGGAAAAGTGGTTTATCTGAATTCGCAGGGTGACGAAGTGAGACCGGTCGATTTATCAATTACCCGCAATGTGGCAGCATTGTTCGTTGCCGGTATTCTGCTTTGTTCGTTGTTGTTTTCCTTAACCTATTATTATAAAAGAAATCCTTTACGCATGCCCAGGCGTCTTTTTGGAGCTCTGGAAATGCTGATCGACATGTTGGATAAGGAAGTGATCAGGCCTTGTTTAGGGCGACATGCACCCCGCTATACTCCGTATTTACTTTCTCTTTTCTTTTTTATCCTGACCCTTAACTTGCTGGGAATGATTGTTGTCTTTCCCGGTGGCGTAAATTTGTCGGGAAATGTTTCGATTTGTTTGGTGCTGGCTGTGTGTACACTTATTTTGACAATCATCTCCGGAACCCGCCGTTACTGGCGTGAAATATTTCTTCCTGATGTTCCTCTTTGGCTGAATACTCCCATTCCTTTAATGACTATCGTGGAGATTTTCGGGATATTTACAAAACCGATGGCTTTGCTGGTACGTATGTTTGCCAACTTGTTTGGTGGGCATGTTATTATAATCGTATTGACCAGTCTGATTTTTATTTTTGCGCCGATGGGTTTAGCGGTGGCGAGCGGAGTAAGCGTTTTCGTTGTTTTATTTTCTGTTTTCATGCTTCTGATCGAATTTTTGGTCTGCTTTATACAAGCCTACGTGTTTTTTATGTTGAGTTCGTTGTTTATCGGTTTGGTAATGGTTGAGAAATAAGAAACGGATAAAAACAGGAGCAGCCACTCTTGATCGTTGAAAAAACATTTACTTCTTATTTATGTTATATTGAAACATATATCAACTTAATTAAATAAAATCGATATATGACGGGTAAGGTAGGAACATCAGATACAAGAGTGCTAAATGGTGTTTTTTATCAGAATGCCGATGGATAATTGATTTTTAAGAATAGGATTAACTTTAATAATAAAAACTATGTTACTAATGATTTTACTGGAAGCGGTAGCCGGAGTCGCTACTGCGGCTGCATTAGGTAAGGTTGGTGCTTGTATCGGAGCCGGATTGGCTGCAATCGGAGCGGGTATCGGTATCGGAAGAATCGGTGGATCGGCCATGGAAGCGATTGCCAGACAGCCGGAATCGGCCAATGAGATCCGAAACAATATGATCGTGATTGCTGCATTGGTCGAAGGGGTTGCTTTGTTTGCTGTAATTGTTTGTTTGTTAGCTATTTTCTTGTAAAAGTTGTGTTATGTCGTTGTTTACACCTGAACCCGGATTAATTATATGGATGTTGTTCTCGTTCCTGATCGTAGTCATACTTTTGGGTAAATTTGCGTGGCCTGCTATCCTGAATGCCGTAGAAAGACGTGCTCTTTTTATCGATAAAGGAGTTGAGGATGCAAAGGAGGCGACAAAAAAATTAGAGGCTGTAGAAAGAAAGCAAAAAGAGATGTTGGATCAGGCTCATGCGGAACAGATTCGTATTTTGAATGAAACGCAACAGTTGAAAAGTAAATTGCTGGAAGAGGCACGGCAGGAAGCTGCACATGAGAAACAATTAATTATGGATCAGACGAATCAGGCTATAGCTCAGGCTCGTTTAAATGCGATGAAGGAGATTCGCAAAGAGGTTGTTGATCTGTCCATGCGTGTTTCTGAAAAAATTTTGCGTCAGAATCTGGAGAATAACAATGCCCGGGAGGAATTGATTCAAAAGATGTTGGATGAAATAATGATCAAAAACTAATGCTTCATGGATCGTAGTCTTCTTTCCCGCCGTTATGCGCTCGCTTTGTATGAATATGCTCAGGATCGAAGTCAGGAGCAAGTTGTAAAAGAGCATATGATGATGTTATTGCAGGCATGGGGCCAATTGCCGGACTTGAAAAAAGCACTGCTTTCTCCATCCCTTGGCATCCAGAATCAGATTCGGCTTTTACAATTGGCATCAGGTGATGAGGGAGGAGGGGAATTGACTCGTTTTTTTCAATTGCTTGCCAGAAATAACCGCTTGACCTTAGCCGGACGAATTGCACGTTCGTTTCTTGAATTATGGGATGAGAAACACCATATTGTGAATGCGCGGCTTTACACGGTCGGGGAGGTGAATGCGAAATTACGAAATGAACTGGAGGAGTTGGTTCGTAAAGCTGTACCTGCACAGCAAGTTGAATTCTCATATGCATACTCTCCTGAGCTGATCGGTGGGTTTATTCTGCAAGTTGATGATCTGCGGATCGATGCATCGGTGCGAAATGAACTAAAATCCATTAAATTGAATCTTTTAAAATGAGTGGTATAAATATCAGTGAAGTATCTGATTTGCTTCGTAAAGAACTCGAAGATGTTCATATTCAGGCCGAATACGAAGAAACCGGAACTGTTCTTCAGGTCAGTGACGGCGTAGTTCGGATATTTGGTCTTTCGAAGGCAGGAGCGCAAGAGTTGCTGGTTTTTGAGAATGGTGATAAAGCCGTAGTGATGAATCTTGAACAGGATAACGTAGGTGCTATCCTCTTTGGGCCTACCAGCCGGATAAAAGAAGGGGATATCGTTCGTCGAACCCATCAAATTGTATCGATAAATGTAGGTGATAGTCTTCTCGGACGAGTGATCAACCCCTTGGGAGAAGCCATCGACGGATTAGGAACACCTACCGGGAATATGTATCGGATGCCTTTGGAAAGAAAAGCTCCCGGAGTAATTTACCGTCAGCCGGTAAACGAACCCCTGCAGACCGGAATCAAATCCATCGATGCTATGGTACCTATCGGTAAGGGTCAGCGAGAATTGATTGTCGGGGATCGTCAGAGCGGAAAAACGTCAATTGCCATTACTGCTATTCTTAATCAGTTACGGGTTTACAGGGATAAACCTGTATATTGTATTTATGTGGCCGTGGGACAGAAAGAGTCGTCGGTAGCAAATCTGGTGGAAATTCTACGGGAAAAAGGAGCATTACCCTACACGATTATTGTATGTGCCGGAGCTGCAGATACGGCAGCAATGCGCTATTATGCTCCTTTTGCGGGAGCCGCAATCGGTGAGTTTTTTCGTGATACCGGCCGTGACGCACTTGTCGTTTATGACGATCTGTCTAAACAGGCCGTTGCCTATCGAGAGATTTCTTTGATTTTGCGTCGTCCATCGGGCAGAGAGGCTTATCCGGGTGATATCTTCTTTTTGCATTCCCGTTTGCTTGAACGGGCTGCTAAAATCATTGCGAATGATCAGATGGCACGCTCCATGAATGATTTACCCGAATCGATTCTTCCTTTAGTGAAGGGAAACGGTTCTCTTACGGCTTTACCTATCATAGAAACACAGGCTGGTGATGTGTCTGCCTATATACCCACGAATGTGATTTCCATTACAGACGGACAGATTTATCTCGACCAGGGATTGTTTAATGCCGGTATCCGACCTGCTGTCGATGTCGGTCTATCCGTTTCTCGTGTGGGGGGAAATGCGCAAATCAAGTCGATGAAGCAGGTTGCCGGGACAATGAAAATTGAGTTGGCGCAATATCACGAGCTGGAGGCATTTACTAAGTTCGGGTCCGATTTGGATGCGGTCACGATGCGTACACTTGAAAAGGGGAAACGAAATACCCGTTTGTTGATTCAACCGCAGTTTCACACGATGGCAGTAGAGAAAGAAGTGGCTGTTCTTTATGCGGGTGTTAACGATTTATTGAGGGATATTCCACTGGCTCAGGTTCAGGATTTCGAAAACCGATACCTGGAGCTTCTGATTCTCAAGCATCAGGAAGATGTCCTT
The DNA here is from genome assembly GCA_051646395.1 of Bacteroidales bacterium. GTDB lineage: Bacteria > Bacteroidota > Bacteroidia > Bacteroidales > JAUNSR01 > JAUNSR01. The sequence continues at coordinate 2,123 of JBOFCW010000098.1, read as the reverse complement.
GATTTATTGAAACAAGGAGTCCTTTCCGACGAAATGAAGCAAATTATGACCCGCGTAGCCGGTGAGGTAAGTGCTGCTTTTAAGAAATAATTTTATTTCCAACGATTAAATACGATAATAATGGCAGGGATCAGAGAACTTCGGCAAAGGCTTTCTTCTGTACGATCGGCCGGGAAAATAACCTCAGCGATGCAGATGGTTGCTTCGGCCAAACTCAAGAAAGCTGCCAGGGCATCGGATAACTTTCTACCTTATCAGGAAATGTTACAGTCCATTCTGGATGACTTTCTTAGCAGTGATAACGAATATGAAACCGTTTATCGGGATAAACGAACGCTCAAACACGTTACAATCGTTGCCTTTTCATCCAATTCTGGATTTTGTGGAGCTTTCAATACTCAGATTATAGATGCCCTGCGGCAAGAAATTCATAAATACAAAGAACAGAAGATTCATTTGGTTACAGTGGGGAAGAAGGTGACTCAGGCAGCCAGAAATATGAAATTGAAGGCAGATATAGAGGATTGGGATCGTCTGGTCATTGCGCCCGCTTATCCGGACGCAAAAGAACTGGCAGATCATTTGATGGACCTGTACAAGCATCGGCAGACGGATAAGATCGTACTCATTTATTTTCATTATAAAAACCCCATGGTGCATGAGCTGACATTACGAACATTTCTTCCCGTGGAATTTGAAAAGCTGCAAAAAAAAGAAACCTCATACCTGCATCTGTACATTCTTGAGCCAAAGGCGAAAGATCTCATCGGAAAGTTGTTGCCAAAGGTGCTCCGTTCGGAAATCTATGCCGTTTTGCTCGACTCATTTTCTTCCGAACAGGGAGCAAGGACAGTGGCGATGCAAATGGCGTCTGAAAATGCGTCTAAACTCTCAGATGAACTTCAATTGATGCTGAATCGGCAACGTCAGCAAATTATTACTACTGAAATACTTGAATTAAGTGCTTCTATCGGAGAGGATGACGATTTTTAGAATCGCATTCCCTTTCCTCGTCCTTATTTACCAGATTATAGGTGTTTTGTGATTCTTTTCGAGATATTCGTTCGTTTTTGTAAAATGATTATTCCCAAAGAACCCCCGATAGGCTGAAAGAGGAGATGGATGAGGTGATTCTAAAACCAGGTGCTTATTCCTGTCGATGAATTGGCCTTTGCGTTGTGCCGGAGCTCCCCACAGCAGAAAAACAATGTGCTTACCATGTTCGTTCAGTTCTTTGATAACAGCATCTGTAAACTCTTCCCAACCTTTTTTTTGGTGGGATGCCGCCTTCGAGGCTTCTACTGTCAAAGTCGCGTTTAGCAATAAAACGCCCTGCTGTGCCCATCGAACAAGATTTCCGCTCTGAGGCATTTTTCGGCCAGTTTCCTGTTCGATTTCTTTATATATATTTACAAGCGAAGGAGGTATTTTCTGCCCGTCAGGCACCGAAAAGCTAAGGCCGTGAGCCTGATTCGGACCATGATATGGGTCTTGTCCGATAATTACTACTTTTACATGATCAAAAGGAGTGTGTTCGAATGCACTGAAAATATTTCCTGGTTTGGGATAAACAGCTGTTGTTTGATAGGCAAGACGTACGAAATCAGTCAGTTTTTTAAAATAAGTTTTTTCGAATTCGGGAGTCAGGTGTTTTTTCCAACTTGCTTCTATGCGGACATCCATACATTTATACAAATTAATTGTTTTTTATATTTGCAAAGCTAATTAATATTTCTTACTTTTGCCCTGCATTCAGGGAGATCCGAATGTATCTGCACCCGTAGTTTAATGGATAAAATGGAGGATTCCGGTTCCTTTGATCCCAGTTCGATTCTGGGCGGGTGTACAAAAAAGCTAATCAGGTTTCTGGTTAGCTTTTTTTGCATATTATCAGATATTGACTAAGTCAATCTCAGTTGCTCTGAAAGATTAATTTATTTTGTCTTTCTAATATTTAGCATAAGCATTTTATCCCGGTTTTAATCATACAATAAATCCGGCCATAGGATTTCCGCTAACCTGTGACCTCCGCCACCGTCGGTGCAAGTACCCGAGCGTCGCCGGAGCGCGGCCCTCACCACCGTCAGTGCGCGGGCCTCCCCACCGTCAGTGCGCGGATCATA
>JBOFCW010000032.1:0-3509 GCA_051646395.1 Bacteroidales bacterium | reverse complement strand
ATGAGGTAGTTGAACCTTTTCTATAAATGAGATTTGTATTTTTATTACGTAACTAAATTAATATAAAAATGAAAAAATCAAGAATTACACTTGTCGCAACGGTCTTGGCCGGATCGATGATGTTCTCTTCGTGTATTGGGCCTTTTAAAGTTACCAAATCAATGTGGGCATGGAATAGTGGAGTAGGATCGAAGTTCGTAAATGAATTAGTATTCTTGGCTCTGCATATTATTCCGGTATATGAGGTCGTATATCTTGCCGATGTTTTGGTATTCAATACAATCGAATTCTGGGGTGCAGGAGGAGGAAAAATAGCGTCAGTGAAAGAGGTTAAAGGTGAAAATGGTAATTATCTGGTAGAATCGAATAAAAATGGTTATCATATTACGAATTTAACAGAGAACAATTCGATGGATCTCCTTTTTGATGAAACATCGTTAACGTGGAGTGTCTCTGCTAATGGTGTATCAGCTAAATTAATGACTCTTGTTGATGACCAGAATGCAATTATGTATCTTCAGGATGGTAAATCAATGAATATAGAGTTGTCTGAAGCCGGATATATGGCATTTCGACAGGCTGTAGAAAACGCATCTTATATGATGGCACAGAAATAAGCGTTTTTGAAATTAGAACAGGGCATACCTCAAAAGGTATGCCCTGTTTTGTTATTCTCTCTTTCACAAGCTCGAATAACGTTGTGTAAAGATGAAAAAATCAAGAAGAGTTTATTTAATTATTTGTAGTCTTTCAACATCTCTTGTAGTCGTTGTCTCGCAAAAAAGATTCTGCTTTTGACCGTGCCTAACGGAAGGTTCATTTTATTTGCAATCTCGTGATATTTGTAACCAGCCACATGCATAGAGAACGGAATTTTATATTCGTCCGCAAATCCATTGATCGCTTTCGTGATTTCCTTAACCGTATAGGAGCCTTCAGGGGTATCAAACCCTGACTCTTGTGGAAGATTTAAATGGTATAAATCCTCTGTTTGATCAACAATCGTCTGATTACGGACAATTCGTCTGTAATTGTTGATGAAGATATTCCTCATGATGGTGAATACCCAACCTTTAAAGTTGACATTGTCGATGTATTTGTCTCTGTTGTCGAGAGCCTTCAGAGTAGTATCCTGAAGTAAATCCTTGGCTTCCTCTCGGTTGGAAGTCAGCATGTAGGCAAAATTTAACAGATTGTCCTGGAGCCCTAAAAGTTTCTCCTGGAACTCCTGAAGTTTCACTGATTCCATAGGCGGTGTGTTGTTAATTAAGGTTTAGTTTTTTTGGAGAATTCGATGTTATAACGTTTCCTGGATTCAGAATGTTTTGAGAAATATGAACTTTTATTTGAGGAGGGTGTTAATTAACACTTTTGGGTTTGTAAATTATTGAAAATAAGAAATCTCCGTCAGAAAGGTTTTTATACCAACTAACGGAGATTTTATTATTTTCTGCGTCCTTTCGGAGCTGCACTTCGGCCTCTGGGTGCCGGTTTACTTGATTTGGTTGTTTTTCCTCTGAGCGAAGCTGATTTGCTGTTTGATGGCTTTACTTTTTTCTGTGCCCTCACTGAAGCAATCGTATTCGGATTGTGGATTGCTTCTTCCAGACTCATTGAAGCCGAGCGGGTAGGGCGGCGCTCCTCTTTTGCGTTTCGGCCTTTTGGTTTTATGCCCTCAGCAGCCTGAATCTTATTAGCTACAACGGTAGTTTTCTTTCTGCCTGCACGAAGTGTTTTAGACTTCGGATTTTTTGAGGCTTCAGCTAGTTTTGCATCCAACTCCGCTTTACGTGCTGCGCGCCATCCATATTCGCGCTCTTCGTGTATCGCCCCCAGGCCTTTAGATGCTTTCTCCGAATTTGTTGATTCTTTGAGCATTTCAAGCATTTCGCGAGTTTCCTCTTTGGTGAAGAATCTCCATTGACCCAATGGAAGGTTTTTGAGCGTCATGTTCATCACGCGGAAGCGTTTCAATCGAACAACATTATACCCAAGAGCTTCACACATGCGGCGGATTTGTCTGTTAAGACCCTGAGTAAGCGTGATGTTGAAGGAGAATTCGCTTTCTTTCTCCACTTTGCATTTTTTTGTGCGGGTACCTAAGATCGGAACTCCGTTAGCCATCTCAGAAAGAAAGTCTGAAGTAACCGGTTTGTCAACCGTAACCAGGTATTCTTTGTCATGATTATTGCCTGCGCGAAGTATTTTGTTTACGATATCTCCGTCATTTGTCAAAAAAATCAATCCTTCAGAATCTTTGTCTAAACGTCCTATATTAAAAATACGTTCCGGGAAATTTACATATTCTATGATATTTCCTCTTTCGGTAGTGTCAGTTGTACAGGTAATTCCAACTGGTTTGTTGAATGCCAGATAAACTGCTTCTTTTTTACCTTCAATCAGGTTTCCATCCACTTTTACCTTGTCTTTGACCGGATCGATTTTCATTCCTACCTCCGGAGTTTTGCCGTTCACTTTTACACGGCCTGATGCTATAAATTCGTCTGCCTCACGGCGAGAGCATACACCTGCATCGCTAATAAACTTGTTAAGTCTGATCAGATTTCTCATCCTGAATATTTTTTTTGCAAAGGTAGGAAATTAAAAATAAACGATATGTAAATGAAACTACCTATCTTTGTGAAAGAAAGAATATAATTGAACATAAAAAATGAGTAAACCCTTAAGACAAATCACTAATTTTCTGGAGCAACGCGGTTTTACACCTGAATTTGATCTGGATTCACATACCCTTTTTTTAGAAACACCGACGCCGGATGGTCCAGTACAGACTCGCTTTTTCTATGATTTAGATATGGAGGTGCTTTCTTGTCAGTGTATTTATATGGAAAGTCTGCCCAAAAACAAGTATTCCGAATTAAGTGAAATGGTGAACCGGTTCAATGAACAACTTGGTTTCGGGGCTTTTGTCATTTTAGAAGAGGAAGATCTTGTCTTTGAAATCAATCATTTATTGGATCCGAATACTCAGATCAGTGAAGCGATTCTTGACAAAATAGCTCTGGTACCTGCCGAAGCTATGACAGAGCATCTGCCTAGTTTTCTGGCAGTAGCTTTGCAGAATCAGTCTCCTGCACATGTGTTTGACCGATTTTGGGAAGAATAAATGAGTTTTAGAAGCGGATACTTTATTTGTCAATACGACAATAATATATTGTCTGTTTAAAAACGAAAACAGGATTTAAGAGGGAAAGAACTCTTAAATCCTGTTTTTGTTTTTAGATGCCATCATTGTTTGCCGGCAGCCTTGCGCTTAATGAGCCATTTCGGGCTCACTTTCTGCCTGATCAACTAATTCCTTTCTTTCAGGATCTGATATTTCAATTTTATACCCGATCGCAGCTACGATGAGTGTCATTACCGGACTAATCAAATTAAAAAAACTAAATGGTAAATAAGTAAGCGTCGCCACACCCAATACGGTTGATTGAGCCATTCCACAGGTATTCCAGGGAACCAGAACAGAGGTGACCGTAGCTGTATCTTCC
>JBOFCW010000330.1:0-4648 GCA_051646395.1 Bacteroidales bacterium | reverse complement strand
ATTTGAGTTAGTTGTTTTACGAGTCCTTCTTTTTCTGATCATCAGACCATTATCCCGAAGAAGTTTATAAAAGGAATCGCGACCGGGAACATCTTCCCCCTGGAACAGGTTGCTGATCATGTAATGAAGCTTAAGGCAGCCTATACGGGGTGCCTTAAGCCGTATTTCCCCGACTGCTTTAATGATCATCAATTCTGTTGCATTATCGCGATAATAGTCTGCTTTGTACTGATACCACCCTTGGCGGCTTTTACCAAACAATCCGCATAGAATATCCATCCCGCGGGTAGGATATTCCATACGCAGTTTATTTACCGTCTGGTACCAGACTTTTTTCTGACAGGTATATTAAGTTCTTTTTCAGCAATATCAATCATTATCTCAAATCCGCGGGACCGAAGCTTTTCATATTCCAGAGCTTTCTCTAATTCCTTAATTTTAGTCTGAAGTGCTTTCTCATTATCGCTCACAGGTTGATTTTTTGCGGCCATCTCTGCTTCTTTTTGGTTAGTAAGCAAAGATAGAATATTGGGATGAGTTGAATATTTCTTTTCCCATTTTGAAAATGTTGATCGAGGGATATTATGTCTTTTTGTGAAAGTCCAGCACGATAGCCCGCTCTGATAATAAATACTCAGGTAATTTAATTTCTCTTCTGCCGAATAAGTTCGTTTTGATTCCATCTTAATAGTGTCGTATTGTGTAAACTTTTTTCAGTACAAGACAAAGTTTGGCAAAAGCAAAAGCGGGAACTAATATTACGATTTCAAAAATTCATCAAAATACGAATCAGAATAAACAATTCGGGACAGATAAAAGTTTTATCTGAATAAGTTATTCAATAGGTAAAACCAGGATCAGAAAGGGTCAGGAAAGAGGAAAAAGTCTGCGTTTACGATTGCGCAATCACAATAACCATAAATATTCTCCGAAAGTTAAAAATTTATGATTGCGATTACGGAAATAATTCTTTAATCTTTTGTATGGTAAGCCGAATAAACTTAATTTTGTGTTACTTTTTGTGACTTGACGAAACATCAAAATAATCAAATAACTAAAAATTGAATCCTATGTGGTTAGTTCGTTCTTCTATCGGTAGAAAAGTGGTCATGAGTCTTTCGGGCCTTTTTCTGATCGTGTTTTTGTGCGTTCACTTATCAGCGAACATGTTTATGTATGTAAGCCCGGCGGCATTCGGAAAAGCCTGTGAATTCATGGGTAGCCCGTTGGTCATGACTATGGTTCCGGTACTTGCATTAGGTTTTATCTTCCACATCGTTTACGCATTCGTACTGAACCTGCGTAACATGAAAGCCCGCGGTACAGCAAAATACCTTGGCGGAAGCAAAACACCGGTTACATTCGAAGCAAAAAACATGCTTGCTTTGGGTATCATCGTATTGGGTGGTCTGGCATTTCACCTGACTCAGTTCTGGGCTCAGATGCAGTTACAGGCATTTATCGGATCTCCTGAATATCCGCTTTTGCTTGAAAACGGATTGCCATTGGTGAACCTTGAAGGCGAATTGATCGCTCCTTACGTGTTGGCACAGATTTTCTTCGGAAACATCGTTTTCGACATCATCTACATCATCTGGATCGCAGCATTGTGGTTCCACCTATCACACGGATTCTGGAGCGCGTTCCAGTCATTGGGTATCAACAACCGCAAATGGTTCGTACGCTGGAATACTATCGGACAGATTTTTGCAGCCATCATTTGTCTTGGCTTCATCTCTTTCCCAATTTCTTTCCTATTGGGTATCCTGGGTTAATATCCGGCACGACACATTAAGTTAAACTCATAATTCTTAAACAGATATGACTAAGATTAATTCTCGCATTCCTGAAGGCCCTTTGGCTGAGAAATGGACGAACTATAAAGCTCACCAGAAACTGGTGAACCCGGCTAACAAACGCCGTTTGGATATCATCGTAGTAGGAACAGGTCTTGCAGGTGCTTCTGCTGCCGCTTCTCTTGGTGAGATGGGATTCAATGTAATGAACTTCTGTATTCAGGATTCTGCCCGCCGCGCGCATTCAATCGCAGCTCAGGGGGGTATCAATGCAGCTAAAAACTATCAGAATGACGGTGACTCGGTTTACCGTTTGTTTTACGATACAATCAAAGGGGGAGACTACCGTGCCCGCGAAGCGAACGTTTATCGTCTGGCAGAAGTGTCTAATGAAATCATCGACCAGTGTGTCGGTCAGGGTGTACCTTTCGCTCGTGAATATGGCGGTTTGCTAGACAACCGTTCGTTCGGTGGAGCACAGGTGTCACGTACATTCTACGCAAAAGGACAAACCGGACAGCAGCTGCTTTTGGGTGCTTACTCAGCACAGATGCGTCAGGTGAAGAAAGGTACCGTTAAATTGTACACACGTTACGAAATGCTTGATCTTGTAATGATCGACGGTCGTGCACGCGGTATCATCGCACGTGATCTTGTAACAGGTAAACTGGAGCGTTTCGCTGCTCACGCGGTAGTTATCGCTACAGGAGGTTACGGACGTGCTTTCTTCCTATCTACCAACGCGATGTCTTGTAACGGTTCGGCTGCTATGCAGTGTTACCGCAAAGGTGCATTGTTCGCTAACCCTGCTTTCGCTCAGATCCACCCGACTTGTATTCCGGTTCACGGTGAATTCCAGTCGAAACTGACGTTGATGTCTGAATCATTGCGTAATGATGGTCGTATCTGGGTTCCTAAAAGAAAAGAGGATGCAGAGGCGATTCGTGCAGGAAAAATGAAACCGACAGAAATTGCAGAAGAAAACCGCGATTACTATTTGGAGCGCCGTTACCCTGCATTCGGTAACCTGGTTCCACGTGACGTAGCTTCACGTGCGGCGAAAGAGCGTTGCGACGCCGGATTCGGTGTAAACAATACCGGTCTTGCCGTTTACCTCGACTTCTCTGACGCGATCAAACGTTTGGGTCGTGACGTGGTAGAAGCCCGTTACGGTAACTTGTTCCAGATGTACGAAAAAATCGTTGATGACAATCCATACGAAACTCCGATGATGATCTATCCGGCTATCCACTATACAATGGGTGGTATCTGGGTTGACTATGAACTACAGACAACCGTTCCGGGATTGTTCTGTATCGGTGAGGCAAACTTCTCAGACCACGGTGCGAACCGTCTGGGTGCTTCTGCTTTGATGCAGGGTCTTGCTGACGGATACTTCGTATTGCCATATACAATCCAGAATTACCTGGCAGACCAGATTCAGGTTCCGCGTTTCTCTACGAAACTTCCTGAATTCGATCAGACAGAAAACGAGCTGAAAGCGAAAATCAATAAAATCATGGCCGTTCAGGGTAAACGTACCGTTGACTCGATCCACAAAGAGCTTGGTCTTATCATGTGGGATTTCGTAGGTATGGCCCGTAATAAAGAAGGCTTGCAGATTTCATTGAAAAAACTGAAAGAGATCCGCAAAGAGTTCTGGGCGAATGTTTATGTTCCGGGATCGGCTGATGATCTGAACACAGAACTTGACAAAGCGATCCGCCTGATCGACTTCATCGAAGTAGGTGAATTGATGGCTTTGGATGCGCTTAACCGCGAAGAATCTTGTGGTGGTCACTTCCGCGAAGAATATCAGACAGAAGAAGGAGAAGCTCTTCGTCGTGATGACTTGTTCTCTTACGTTTCTTGCTGGAAATATGAAGGTGAAGACAAAGATCCTGAATTATTGAAAGAAGAGCTGAACTATGAATTCACAAAAGTTCAGACACGTAACTACAAGGCTTAATTTATTTCTTTCAAACTCTAAAAATTCGACCAAATGGAAAAATTCATAAACGTAACGCTGAAAGTTTGGCGTCAGAGAGGCCCGAAAGAAAAAGGCTTCTTCGAAGAACATAAAGTAGAGAACGTATCGACAGACAGCTCATTTTTCGAAATGATGGATACCCTTAACGAAATGCTGGTTCGCGATCACAAAGAACCGATCGTATTCGATCATGACTGTCGTGAAGGGATCTGTGGTACTTGTTCATTATATATCAACGGTCGTCCTCACGGAACGGATACTGCAGTGACAACTTGCCAGTTGCACATGCGTCGTTTCAAAGACGGAGAAACAATCATCGTTGAGCCATGGCGTTCGACAGCCTTCCCGGTTATCCGCGACTTGATGGTTGACCGTACGGCATTCGATAAAATCCAGCAGGCTGGTGGTTATATCAGCGTAAACACTGGTGGTCCACGTGATGCGAACGATATTCCGATCTCTAAACACGATGCCGACGAGGCGATGGACTCTGCTTCATGTATCGGTTGCGGTGCTTGTGTGGCAGCTTGTAAAAATGCTTCGGCTATGCTTTTCGTTTCTGCTAAAGTAAGCCAGTTCGCATTGCTTCCTCAGGGACGCGTTGAAGCGAAAGACCGTGCAAAAGCGATGGTTGCTAAAATGGACGAACTAGGTTTCGGTAACTGTACGAACACGCGTGCGTGTGAGATGGAGTGCCCGAAAAGCGTATCTATCAGCAATATCGCCCGTTTGAACCGCGAATTCATCTGCGCGAAAGTAAACGATTAAACTTTATCGGATTGTTCCGATCTGATGATACAAAAGAGCTCACCGGTTATCTGGTGAGCTCTTTTCTTATTTCAAATACGATGAGATCGAAGAG
>JBOFCW010000270.1:0-5837 GCA_051646395.1 Bacteroidales bacterium | reverse complement strand
GCTGAAGCAGACGGCTGATTATGTCCGCAATCATTACGGTCCGCTTTATATCACATGCAAGCAGTACGATCAACTGAACGAATACATGACGCATGATAAGAAAAATGATTCTGATCGCATCAATTTCACCCTCCTTCGTAATATCGGCGAGATTGAAATAAACCAACATACCACGCGCGACAACCTGGATATCATGTTCGATATCTATCGCGATCTGATGCAGATTTAAAAACAGAACAAACTTTCATTTATATATGATTTAATTTTTAACATCAATGTATAAATGCGCCATTATATAACTTCGGTTGGGTATCTCAACTTTAGGTGAGTTATGGCGATTTTATTAGTTGCGTTTATTAAATACAAAACCGAAACGCCGTGACGTTTCGGTTGCTCCAAAAATTTATCTTTTAATGCGAATTAAAAAATGAACAGTACAAATAAATCAAAAATATTTGTCTTAGAATTCCTTTATTTCAAACCGGTTCGCTGGTTTATCGGGCTACTCATTCTGATCGGATTAACAGCGACGGTGCTCAATTCCTATCCGAAAATGGAACACCACAAATATTTTTTCTATACAGTGGCTTTCTTCTCGGCAATATTTTTCACCTTCGAATATATTCTTCGGATTTTTGCAGCTCCCGCCATGTATGCACAAGAGGCAGCGTGGAAGGCTCGTTTGAAATACCTGTTTTCCTTTATGGGAATGATCGATTTTCTGTCTATCCTCCCCTTCACCATCCCATACTTCGTTAAGAATGACGCCTTTGCCGGCAATGCCATCGAATTCGGACGTTTGATGATCATCTTCAAACTATTCCGTTATACCGATTCATACCGCACGATTCAAATCGTATTATCTTCTATCAAGTACGAACTGATGACTTCACTTTCGTTTGTTGCCATTATCGTGAGTATCGCGGCTGTTCTGATGTATTACATCGAAAACGGAGCCCAGCCAGATAAATTTTCCTCCATCGGAGAAGGATTTTGGTGGGCAGTCATCACATTTACATCAATCGGTTATGGCGACATCTACCCCATCACCCCGCTGGGCAAAGTGATGGCCGGATCCATGGCAATCATCGGTCTGATCATATTCGCACTCCCTACCGCGCTGGTAAGCGGAGCCTACATCGCCTATTTGCAACAGCCCGAAAACAAAAGAAAAAAAGAGGAAGAGAAAATAGCCGGAAAAGAGGAAGGCGAAAGCTGATCTGTCAAAAAACATAACCCGGGTCTTCACAACTCGTATCCGATTCCAACTCGAGGGTCACATGCGATATGCCGTGTGTAGCCAGTAATTTCTTCAAAACACACTTATTCTCTTCCCAATGTGAGGGGTCTTTTAATACAACATGAGCCGTAATCGCGATCTGCGTCGTACTCAACGCCCAGATATGGATATGATGTATATCTTCCAGGAAAGGAGCTTCTTCGAGGAGCTCCTTTTTTAATTCCGGTAAGTCGAACCCCTCGGGCACACCATCGAGCGAAAGGCGAACGCTTTGCGCAAGCAAGCGCCAGGTAGAGAGAAAGATCACGACGGCAATCACAACCCCTATGACCGGATCGATAACATACCAGCCCGTATATCGGATCACGATACCCGAAACAACGACTCCCAATGAAACCAGAGCATCAGCCGCGAGATGTAAATAAGCACCCTTTACATTCAGGTCTTTACCCTTGTCTCTGACAAAAAGCCACGCCGTAAAACCGTTAATCAGCACACCTACCCCTGCCACCAGGGCGATCGTGTCGCCGTTGACCGGTTCCGGATGCAAAATCTTACGCAAACTTTCTACCAGAATCACCCCTACTGTAACCAATAAAACACAGGCATTGATCAGCGAAACCAGTACCGAACTTTTCTTATAACCATACGTATAGTGCAAATTCGGTTTAACCCGCATCATCCTGAAAGCCAGCAAAGCTAAAAGCAAACTGAAAACATCCCCCAGATTATGCCCTGCGTCAGAAAGAAGCGCAAGCGAATCTGTGGTAATCCCCACGATAAATTCCGTAATCAGGAACACGCTGTTCAGAACGATACTCCAGACAAATGCTTTATTCACGTGATCCATCCCTTTAAGCGGATCATGATCATGGTGATGATGATGGTGTTCGCTATCGTTGCCCATAATTCATATTATTTACTTTGCTCGATGGTCTTCACCGTTTTGCCGGTCCGGTCGACTACATCCAGCTTTATCTTATCGTTGCCGACAGAAGCATTCACTTTATATTTGTTCGAATTAATCAAAACGGGAAAGGAAAAACCGTTCTTTCCGGCCTCTTGGTAAGATAACCGGTGTTCATGTCCGCATAACATCAAATCAATACCGGCTTCATTGAGAACCGGCAAAAAATGAGTTCTCAATTCATTCACACCATGCCAGCCTTTATCATTATAAGCCGGTGGCATATGAAGCAAAACAATTTTAAAAGGCGCTTGTTTGAATTCCTCACTTTGCGTCACCTCTTTCAGCCATTGAGCCTCCTCTTTACGATAGGCGTCGAAATCGGCCGTCCCGTAGTATCGGATATCCTGATCCGTTTTATCCTCGCCTCCGTCAAGTACGATAAAAAAAGCAGGCCCCTGGCGAAAGGAGTAATAAGGATTGCCCGATAAAGAAGGAAAATAATTCATAAACTCATGGGAAAAAGTACCCCTCAGCTCATGATTTCCCCTGACATAATAAAAAGGGATCTGACTGGCAAAAAGTTTGGATGCTGAGTTCAGAAAACCGTCAAAAAGCTGATCTTCACTGCGCATGTCACTGAGCATATCCCCGTTAAAAACAACGAAATCCCGTTGTTCGGACAATACATTTTTTGTCAGATCGCAAAAAAGAGAATCGTCCGCATGAATATCGTTCACCATCGTGAAGCTCACGCTTTGGCTTTGCTCATCCGGTGTTTTAAAACGAAAAGGTTTCTTTTTCAGGATATCATTGGCAGCTACTTCTCCGAATAGAATCTGCACATTTTTATTGGTCACCACCTCCTTCGAATAAATCCGGTAACGATAGGCGGCCCCTTTTTCAAGCCCGCTGATACGCACAGCATGTTCCGTTCCTATTTTTTTCTTACCCCATTCGGTTTGATAAAAACGGTCACGTTCTTCTCCGTAAAAATGAGAATCGTCGTCCGGCGCGATCTCTACCCACGACATAGCCGGCGCATCGGTCGTCCAAACCACCGTCACCTCATCCTGACTCACCCGCTGCAGGTAAGGACCTCTTTTAATTTTGATTTCAGCACATAGAAAAGCGGGCACAGCTGCCCATAAGCACAATGTTGTTTTCAGAATTCGTTTCATGATAAAAATATGACAAGACTATTATCCTGTCTGATAAATAGTTATTTGATATATATGATATTAGCGACCTTTCGTTCACCCGCTGCGTCAAAATGCCGGTTATCGCAGGGTTTATTGACGATCCCTTCATTTTCGTCACTGTCAACCCACAACGTTGTCGATCCTCCGCCATCAAGGTTTAAAGCATCAGTACAACCGAGTTGTTTCATCAGATAGGCGAACTCCGGAATACTCATCCCCACCGCATGATTCGGAGCGCGTCCGTCTACCACAACCAATACGAGCTGTCCGTTTTCACGCATACCGATCGCACTGCGCGGATGTCTTTTATGGATAAAAGCAGAATCACATCCCGAAAAATCACACGTATTACCGTCTCTCAGCATCAGAGGCCCTGAGGCCATTACAATATCGTCCTGATCGGCATACTGCGCTTCGATCTGTTTATTCCACGGCATCAAAGATAATTCACCATTGTCGATCCGCAAAGCACCATTCACCCGAAATGCGAGTTCAAACCCCGAAGTCGTATCCATCACATCGGGTCCGATCTTCAGAAAACAAACTGAATTCCCTTTTTTGATATCAAAGTAAGAACCGTTGATGGCAGCCAGCGCGTTTACACTCTCCGCGCTGTGACTCGTTTTTCGCAAAGGCTCGTTTACAAGGATACCGATCCGCTTTTTCTTTTTCGCCGGAGCAACTTCAATCACATTCACGTTCTGTGGTGCCCCATACAGATATTTGAACGGTGCATGTTTATGCACCACTCCCTTATCGATTTTCTTAGGAGACCAGTTCGCTTTGACAATCTTTACTGAATCTTCGGCAGTTTGCGAAAACCCGACCTGCATTATTATAAACAACGACAGGAATAAACTCAAACGTTTCATGGCAACAGGGTTTATTAAATTATTCGGAACTCTTTTCCGTAAATCGGCCGAAATGCGCCGCCGGGGAAGACAGACATCATTCCGAACGCTTCATTTCCTTGAAGTTACGCTTTATTTATGATAAGAACAAGCTTTTCAGGGACGATCTGCCGTAAAAAGACAAATTCTTAACCCGCCTATCTGGTATCTGTCTCAAAAATAGAGAGAATGATCTTCTTTTTTTATAACTTTACCATCAGGCCAATCCATAATTCCATTTCGGAATTAAAAAAAATTCTCCGCTTTACAGACGACTGCTCCACCGTCGGTGACACGATCCAATCACCGTCGGCGACGAAGTCCGAACACCGTCGGTGTTCGGGTCACTCCACCGGCGGTGCTCGCATTTCACCCCCGACGGCGTGCGAACCCTACCACCGACGGTGATTGGATCCTGTCACCGACGGTGGTGGAGACCCGAGGGTAGCAGTGAAGAAATAATAAGTTAGTTTGATGTCTGGAATGGCCGACAATTGCCCTTTTCCGTTTCAGAAATAGACGATACCATTGAAAACAATATAAATCATATCGAAATGAATCCTACCAACCGACTATTTTCTAAACATTTCTTATCATTTAAGTGTTACTATTATACCAGTTCGTAACACACTACTGATATTTCTGAATAATTCTGAATGTAGTATAACATTTTCCGCTTATGAGAAAAGAAGTTTTACTCTTTGGCTCACTTTTTCTGATTCCATTAACACAAAGTACGGCACGCTCCGAAACTCCCGAAAAAAAACATAAAGCCGATTCAATCTCACTATCCGGACAACTCGAAGAGGTTGTGGTAATCGCGTATGGTACCGGCAAAAAAAGCGCGCTTACCGGAGCTGCCTCGGTAGTTTCCGGCGCAAACATAACAAACCGCCCGTTGGCCACCGTAACCTCTGCCATCATGGGCAATACGCCGGGCGTACAGTCTACATTGGCCGACGGGCAACCCGGCTCTTCCCCCGGGTTGCGTATCCGCGGATTCGGTTCGATCAATGCTTCAAGCGAACCGTTATATATCGTCGACGGAGCGGTTTATACCGGTCCGATAAGCAATATCAATCCGGCAGACGTAGCATCCGTTACGATTCTGAAAGATGCCGCCGCCACAGCCCTCTATGGGTCGAGTGCCGGCAATGGCGTGGTTCAGATAACAACACGACGAGCCTCCGGCGAGAACGATACCCGGGTCAACCTGCGCATATCGCAGGGATTCTCGCAGCGGGGTATCCCCGAATACGACCGCGTGGATCTATGGAATTATTACCCGCTTCAATGGGAAATGCTGAAAAACCAATATATCTTCGGCTCGGGGCAATCGCCCGAAACAGCAGCTACCAATGCCTCTGCCAATCTTTACACGCAACTGGGTAAATTCAACATCTTTCAGAATGTTCCCAACGAAGCGATCGTTTTAACCGACGGACAATTGAATCCCGCCGCCAAACACCTCCTTTACAATGATTTTGACTGGGCCGGTGCAGCCTATCGCAACGGCTACCGGGGAGAATACAACCTTTCGTTCTCAACCAATACCGATAAAAGCGACACCTATGCATCCGTAAGCTTTCTCGACGATA
>JBOFCW010000261.1:0-11406 GCA_051646395.1 Bacteroidales bacterium | reverse complement strand
CAGTTTTGAAAAACAAGCTTTACGTTGGTACATGGCCTCTTTCAGTATGTCGCAGCGAAGAGATTCCGCAAGAAGGTTTCCAACCGGTTGCAGGAGAGCCTACTGATGCTGATCGCTGGAAAACCGTATTCAACTATAGCTCTTATGAACCCGATCAGACGCAGTCGTTCGTTACTTATTGCGGTGGCATGACTGTTTATAAAGATCAAATATATTTCGGAGCGATTCATATGACATGGGGAAATCACTTTATCATCCCCGGGCTTTATAAGATCGATCCAATGAAGGATATCGAAGGTTTTATCAATGCATATTTTGGTTCGTATCGAGCCAGCGCATTATTCCGTCTTTCTGTTGAAGAAGATCCTGATAAACAGAACGAGAATCTGGATACCGTAAGTCCTTATAAAACCAAGGATGGTTGCAAAGTGGAATTGCTTTATGGTGAAGAAAAATTGCCAGCTTACGACCGGCAGACAAAGAAATGGACGATTACTCCGACGGGATGGACTCCTGTATTCGGGAAATCCGGTTTTAATAACAAGTTTATCAATTATGTGTGGTCTGCAAATGTATATCAGGACAGATTGTTCTTAGGCACAATGGATTATAGTAACCTCGTTATTCCACAAATCAAATCGATCACCTCTACGCTGGGATTCCCGGTACCTGAACCGATATTAAATGTGCTGAATCTTGTGATTAAGGGGATTACTCCATCCGGATTCGACTTGGTTTATATCGATGATCCGAATCAAAAAGCACGTGTTATCAACCGTTCAGGTTACGGAAATGAAGCGGCTTATGGGATTCGCAATATTATCAATGTTGAAGATAAAATGTATCTGGGCACAGCTAATCCGCTCAGTTTGCATGAGAATGGCGGTTGGGAAATTGTAGAAGTAAGCCGGGGTATTCCTGTTCCTGATTTAACGATCGACTGGGATCCGGCACCGGTTTCTTTCGGCGAGACAATTGGGGAAAAACAGCTTAATGCCTCGGTTGTATTTAATGGATTGAAGATACCGGGTACTTATTACTATAGTTATTGTTGGGATAAAGTGCCGATGGATACAATCTTTACTCCTGGGTACATTGATATGCGTGTTGCTTTCAAACCGGTGGATAATCTGAATTATCCGGTACTCACATCTAAAAAAACAATTGATGTCAGAAAAGCGACTTTGAACGTGATCGCTCCGGATGTCGAAATAGAAACGGGTGCTTCTTTCCCGGAAACATATGATCTTGTTTACGATGGCTTTGTATTGAACCAGGATGAATCGGCTTTGACCAGTTTGCCTACATGGAAAGTAGAAGTTCCGGAAAATGCTCAGGCTGGAGAATATCCGATTCAGGTAATCGGGGGAGAAAGTGATTTGTATGAACTGATTTATCATCAGGGAAAACTGATTGTGAAGATTCCTTCAGCCCTTGAAGAGAGCAAGTCCGGAGAGATTCGTGTTTATCCGGTTCCGGTAAAAGACCGGATCTATTTCGAGTCGGAAATAGATATTCTCAAAGTAGAGTTGTTGTCGCTTGAGGGTAAAGCGATAGTTTCTATTGACTTGCCTGGTGAAAGTGTTGACCTTTCAGGAGTTGCTCCTGCTGCTTATATCCTGAAGATATATACGGAAGAGGGTGTGATTATACGTAAGATTTTCGTGGCTAAATAATTCAAAAAAGCGGGAAAATGAATCGATTTCATTTTCCCGCTTTTTTTGAACCACAAAAGTTATTTCTTAATGTTGCAATAACTTGTAATAGTCAGAATTTATATCCAACTCCAAGTGATAATCCCCAATATCCATTATATCGGTTTTCGCCGAGTTCTCCATTGAATCCAGCCATAACCAGATTCGCATTCAAATCGAGTTGCATTTTCCAGTGCCGGTTCACATCCCAGACAACGAACAGGTCTGCAGAAGGACTTACGAAATTACCGGATATCATTCCCTTATATGCGAAAACGTGGGCATAGTTCATCCCGAACGCCGGACGGAGATCTAAGGGAAAATCGGAATGAGGATTAATGATCCCACGAATTGATATCCAAGCTGCAATACCAACTTCCATATACCTGATATCCTGATGATACCATCCATCTCCAATTGCAGAAGAGGAGGGATAGGGGAAATCGGTATATTTCCCTCCATCAGCAGAGTAAAACCAATGTCCGCTATTCTCAGGTATATATCCTCTCATTTCCATTCCACTAATTTGACCGCGGAATCCGAGCCAGGTTGTTATTTGTTTGGAACAACCCAATTGAAACCATGATGAAGCTCTTTTTGAAAAACCTCCATAATGCGCATCTGATTCTCCTTCATAAATTCTGAATCCATAAGATAATTCTAATGACCATGGATATGTAAATTGTGTATTTTCTTGAGCAATAATGGGAGAAATACATAACGAACATCCTAAACCCATGCCAAAAAGTAGTTTACCTATCATACTACACTTATTTAGATATGATTCAATTTATAATATCAAAGTAAAAATATACCGTTGTATAATTCTTATACGATACAAGATTCTAAGATCAGCTATGGCAATTTTACTCTGTTATATAGATAACATTGGAGGATGATTTTAAGTTGGTTTATATGCTCTTTGATGTTGGTAAACAATGTTTTATTGTGTGAATTTAAGTTCGTATTTTAGATTTCGTAATTTTTAAATGATAAGTGATTTCGTAAAATAGAGAGCTGATATTTCGTTAAATGTAAAAATATTGATTAATATTGCGAAATAGGTTGTAATCTATCTAATTGCAACAAAAAGAATTGATTTGATAGCAAAATAAAGCTCGTTTTAGATGAATGTATTAAAATTTGGTGGGTCTTCTGTAGGATCAGTTTCCAGCCTGTTAAACGTTAAGCGAATAGTAGAGTCGCAAAAGGAACCGGTTATCGTAGTGGTGTCAGCATTGAATGGCGTAACGGATATGCTAATCGGCATGGCCACGACGGCTGCAGAGGGGAATCAAACCTATCGTATGCATTTCAATGAGCTTACTCAGCGACATGAGGACGTAATGGATGGTTTGTTTGAAGGTGAGGCGCTGGATAGTCTGCGCCTGCGTGTTCATGATTTATTTGATGAGCTTGAGAATATCTTCAAAGGGATTTACCTGATACAGGATCTTTCAGAAAAGACATTGGCAACCGTAGTCAGTTATGGAGAGCGTGTCTCATCACTTATCGTTCAGGTTTTGATTCAAAATGCGCGTCATGTGGAGGCCCGTGACCTGATCAAAACAGAGAAACAGTTTCATAAACACATCGTTGATTTTGAAATTACGAATCGGTTGGTACGCGAATCCTTAACAGATTTGTCTAAGGTTGTCGTGATGGGAGGTTTTATCTCTTCGGATAAGAAAACCGGTGAGATTACGAATTTGGGCAGAGGTGGATCTGACTACACGGCATCGATTGTGGCAGCGGCACTCAATGCGCGTGAATTGCAGATCTGGACTGATGTGGATGGTTTTATGACAGCTGATCCACGGGTAATCAATAATGCCTATGTGATTAATCACCTGTCATTTTTAGAGGCGATGGAATTGTGTAATTTCGGAGCCAAAGTGATCTATCCGCCGACGATTTTTCCGGTTTATCATAAAAATATTCCGATCGTTATCAAAAACACCTTTAATCCGGATGCACCGGGTACCAGTATTACATCGGGTTATCCCCAGCAAGAAGGAAAGGCTATCAAAGGAATTTCATCCATCAATGATACCTGTCTGATTACCGTACGGGGATTAGGTATGGTCGGTGTGATTGGTGTCAACTACCGGATATTCCGTACGTTGGCCAAATCAGGCATTAGTGTGTTTTTGGTTTCTCAGGCATCCTCTGAAAATACTACTTCGATCGGTGTTTGCAATGCGGATGCAGATCTGGCCGTAAAAGTACTGAATCAGGAGTTTGCACATGAAATCAGCATGGGCGAGATTAATGAAGTCGAAGCGGAAAAGAATTTGGCTACTGTGGCGATTGTGGGTGAGAATATGAAGCATACACCGGGAATCGCAGGGAAATTGTTTAATACCCTCGGGCGCAACGGGATCAATGTGATTGCCTGTGCACAAGGTGCCTCGGAAACGAATATCTCTTTTGTAATCGAAATATCAAGTTTGAGAAAGGCTCTTAATGTGATTCATGATTCATTTTTCCTTTCTGAATACCAGGTTCTCAATATCTTCCTTTCTGGTGTGGGTGGAGTTGGAAAACATCTGTTGGGACAAATAAAAAAACAACAGGAAAAACTTTTGCGACACAATTCGCTTCTCTTGCGAATTGTCGGGATGGCCAATTCACGACACAGTATTTTCTGTCGGGAAGGTCTGGATCTGGAAAATTATGAAGAATCATTAAAAACGTCAACATTACCTTCCACACCGGAGTTTATCAAAGACGAGATGATCCGGATGAATATTTTTAATTCTGTTTTTGTTGACTGTACTGCTTCTCCTGCAATAGCCGGGATTTATAATGAGTTGATGCGCCACAATATCAATGTGGTCACAGCGAATAAAATAGCCGCTTCATCAGCTTACGAAAACTATTCGTCTTTGAAAGCTATGGCCCGGGACAAGGGAATCAAATTTCTCTTTGAAACGAACGTAGGGGCGGGCTTGCCGATAATTAACACCATAAACAACCTGATTAATTCAGGAGATGAAATTCTGAAAATAGAGGCAGTCGTTTCAGGGACTCTGAATTATATTTTTAATGTTTTGAGTGAAGAAATTCCATTGAGTAAAGCGATCCGGATGGCTCAGGAGGCCGGATATGCAGAACCTGATCCCCGGCTGGATCTGAATGGATCGGATGTGATTCGCAAATTGGTTATTCTGACGCGCGAAGCGGGTTATCGCCTCGAGCAATCGGAGGTTGAGAAACACCTGTTTATACCTGACGATTATTTCACAGGTTCAATCGAGGAGTTCTGGCAACGCATACCAGAACTTGACGCCCTGTTTGAAGAACGACGGAAACGACTGGTGGAAGCCGGTAAGCGATTGCGTTTTGTCGCTTCCTATGCGGATGGGAAAGCTCTGGTCGAACTGAGAGAAGTTGATAGCAAGCATCCTTTTTATCATCTGGAAGGAAGTAACAATGTGATCCTGCTGACCACTGAGCGCTATAAAGAATACCCGATGGAGATAAAGGGATATGGTGCAGGTGCCGCTGTAACTGCCGCCGGAGTTTTTGCCGATATCATATCGATAGCCAATATCCGCTGATTTTTTAATTAAATTATATTATATACAGATAGAATCGCCATAACTCACCTAAAGCTGAGATACTCGGAAATAGGGATATATATGGCGCATTTGACCTTAATGTTAAACAAAAAGTTCTATAAAAATGAAATTCTTAATCATATTAGGGGATGGCATGGCTGATGAGCCAGTCGGATCCCTGCAAAATAAAACGCCTCTTCAGGTTGCTAACAAGCCAATGATCGATCAGCTGGCTAAGGAAGGGGTCTGTGGACGGTTGGTCACTGTACCCGAAGGTTTTCATCCAGGGAGTGAAATAGCGAATCTGGGTGTACTGGGATATGACGTTAGCAAAGTTTATGAGGGAAGAGGTTCCCTTGAAGCTGCCAGTATGGGTATTCCCGTAGAAGATGACGAGATAGCCTTGCGTTGCAATCTGATTTGTATCGAAGGGGGATGGTTGAAAAATCATTCGGCCGGTCATATCTCTACGGAGGAGGCTCGCGAACTGATCGAATATTTACAGGAAAAACTGGGGGGAGATACCGTTAGTTTTTATCCGGGCGTTTCTTACCGGCATTTATTGAAAATAAAAGGGGGTAGCAAAGCCGTCAAATGCACGCCGCCGCATGATATACTCGGGAAAATATCACTGAAATATATGCCTGTGCCGGAATCCGATGAAGGTGCAGAAACAAGCGATCTGATTTATGACCTGATCCTCGGATCTCAGGGTTTGCTAATGGATCATCCGATAAATATCAAAAGGATTGCAGAAGGAAAAGATCCTGCAAACAGTATCTGGCCATGGTCGCCAGGCCACAGACCTTCCATGGAGCCGCTTTCGAAAATTTTCGATATTCGCACGGGTGCTGTGATCTCTGCGGTAGATCTTATCCATGGAATTGGTGTTTATGCCGGTTTGGATAAAGTGACAGTAGAGGGTGCTACCGGATTATATGATACCAACTATGAAGGAAAAGTGGATGCTACTCTCCGGGAATTGAAAGAGAAGGATTTTGTTTTCCTTCATATAGAAGCCAGTGATGAAGCCGGTCATGAGGGGGATGCGGATCTCAAGATCAAAACCATTGAAAATTTGGATCAGCGTGTAGTAAAACCTATCATAGAGGCGATTACCCAATGGGACGAGCCTGTTGTCGTGGCTATTCTGCCAGATCATCCTACTCCGGTGCATTTGCGTACGCATACTGCCGAGCCGGTCCCATTTCTGATCTGGAGAAATGGCATTCAACCCGATGCGGTGGAATGCTACGATGAAGAGAGTGTTGTTCATGGAGAGCTCGGACTATTGAAAGGAGCGGAGTTTATTAAGCGTTTCTTTTCCTACGGTAACGAACCCAAAATATCCTTGTAAAATCTGGTCTTTGACAAATCAGGTTAGATTCAAATAAATTATTATCACGATGTTATATTATAGTACAAATAAACAGGCTGAACCGGCAACGCTCGAAGATGCGGTGATCAAAGGGCTGGCTCCGGACAAAGGTTTGTATATGCCTGAAACGATTCATCGTTTGCCGGATGCTTTTTTTCATCATATCGCCGAGATGAGTTTGCAGGAGATTGCTTTTGTTGTGGCTTCTGCTTTTTTCGGTTCGGATATTGAGGCAAAACGCTTACAGGAAATAGTCAATGAGACGTTGAACTTCGATATTCCATTGGTTCGGGTCGAAGATTCGATCTATAGTCTGGAGCTGTTTCACGGACCGACCGCGGCGTTTAAGGATGTAGGCGGCCGTTTCATGGCGCGACTATTGGGTTACTTTATCGAAAAAGAAAAGAGTCAGCGCACGGTAAATGTTTTGGTTGCTACCTCCGGTGATACGGGGAGTGCGGTCGCCAACGGGTTCTTTCAGGTTCCCGGTGTACGGGTTTTTGTGCTTTACCCAAAAGGTAAGGTAAGTGATATTCAGGAAAAACAATTCACGACACTCGGACATAACATCACGGCTCTCGAAGTGGACGGAACATTCGACGATTGCCAGCGATTGGTAAAAGATGCGTTTATGGATCATGCCCTGAATAAGGAGATGTTTCTTACTTCTGCAAATTCGATCAATGTTGCCCGTTTCTTGCCACAGGCATTTTATTATTTTTATGCATATGCGCAATACAAGCGTCAGGGCAATACCGATGAACCGGTCATCTGTGTGCCAAGCGGGAACTTCGGTAACCTGACCGCAGGGCTTTTTGCCAAAAGAATGGGTTTGCCAGTGAAGCATTTTATTGCGGCAAACAACAGCAATGATATTTTCCTGCAATACCTGCAGTCTGGAATCTATACGCCACGTGCTTCCGTTCAAACTATCGCGAATGCGATGGATGTTGGCGATCCGAGTAATTTCGCAAGGATACTGGATCTGTATGAACATGATCACGAGGCGATCTGTAAGGATATTTCGGGGATCAGCTATACCGATAAACAGATTGCACATACGTTGGCTGCGGTTTATGACAATGAGCATTATTTGCTCGATCCTCATGGTGCCTGCGGATATCAGGCTTTAAAGGATATGCTGAAGCAGGATGAAAAAGGAATCTTTCTGGAAACTGCACATCCTGCCAAATTCAGGGATGTCGTCGAACCGATTATCGGAGAAGGAGTGGAGATTCCTCAGAACCTGCGTCATTTTATGGACGGCGTCAAAATGAGTGAGCCGATGCCTGCTGATTATCCGTCTTTCAGAAAATTACTGCTTGCTTCCAGATAAACCAAAGGATACGATCGGTAAAATATTATTTCGAAATAATAATAATACAAGAGAGGCTGTCAAATCATTCACAAGAATGATAGACAGCCTCTCTTGTTTACGGAATAAGATTGAAATCAATCACCTTTATTGTAAACTGCCGGTTTCTTCGATAACGACCAGTTCTTCCTCCTTGTGATCCAGCATCCGGTATGCGGCAACTTGTGCGAAGGTAACCAAGACACCGGCAAGAAAAACACCGACGATCAGACAGATTAATCCTGCGATGAGGCATAAAATGAAAAGAGCAAACATTCCCAGCAGTGGCCAGAATTTACCCTTTGTCATTTCATAACTCTTTTTGAAAGAATCGATTATGCCACAATCTTCAGTATCCATGATAGCGAAAGGTACCATCGAAAAACGAATGGCAAACCAAATACCGGGAATAATCAACAGGCATGTTCCGATCATTGTTCCCAGGCCATAAAGGAGGGATGCAATTAATAAAGGAACGACTTTTTTGATACTTTTGCCGAACAGATTGAATTCCGGTTCTTCATCTTCAGATGCGACCAGATACATTTTTATGTAACCCGCGTTGAAAATGGCCCCGATTACCAATGTTATAATGAAAAATAGCCAATACCGGATGCTGCTTACGTCTGCTCCCTGGAACAAGCCCAACAACAAAGAAACGATGGTGAAACCCAGGTATAAGCCAATCATCACTAACCAATGTTTTTTGGTCAGCTTCCAGCCCTCAGAAAAGGCTCGCGATACTTTAAAAGGTCCTGTAATCATAGAATTTGATTTTAATTATTATTAAACTAATACAAAAATATAATAATTTGTTATTTGTAAATGAAAATAATAGAGATATCTTCGGTTATTCGTCAAATTGCTCCTCTTTTTCGGGGGATGGCGATTTCTTGTAAAGTTGAAAACACACTTCCTGATCCCCAATTATGGGATGAACTGGAGGCTGAAATGCAAAATCTGGCTGCTTGTTATCAGATCATGGATATAAACAAACGGCCCGCGATTCTGGCCACGCGCAATGTTTACAAAGCATTGGGTAAAGATCCGAACCGCTATCGACCTTCGGCAGAAGCTTTATGTCGGAGAGTACTGAAAGAGAAATCACTCTATAAAATCAATACACTGGTGGATTTGATTAATCTGGTATCCATTCGTTCCGGCTTATCTATCGGAGGTTTTGATTACGATAAAATCAAAGGAGATAAACTGGAACTGGGCGTTGGCCAGGCGGACGAATTATTCCGGGGCATCGGTCGCGGTCTTCTGAATATAGAAGGTTTACCTGTATATCGGGATGAATCGGGAGGTATCGGCACGCCGACCAGTGATGAGGAGCGTACCTGCATTTCTATTGATACCAGGCATCTGCTTGTGATTCTCAATGGATACGACGGGTGCCATAGTCTGGAAGAGGCTAAAAAGGATATGTTGGGATTATTGTCACGATATGCAAATGCGAAAGATTTCGAAATCATTAGTTTTTAAGCGTTAATTTTATTCTTTATACTTTTTGTGTGCTAAAAAAAAGCAAATAATTGTGTTTTTATTATCTTTGCTGACAATAGTATATCATCCTAGAGGTTGTTGGAAACAAATTGATATAAAATAAAACCAATTAAGTAATAATTAAAAACTAACAAACATGAGTAACATGAAATCTTTGTTTTTTGCAATGGTTGCAGTTTTAATGGCACTGACCACTTCTTGCAACTCTAATTCAGCAAAACAATCAGTTGAAGCAGCCGCTACAACAGAACCGGCTACAGTTGCAGTTCTTAATATCGATGATTTGATGAAGAATGCGGATTCTTTGAATGGAGAAGAAGTAATCGTTGAAGGTGTTTGTACGCATGTATGTCAACACGGGGGCAAAAAAATCTTCCTGATGGGAAATGACGATAATGTCACTCTTCGTTGTGAAGCAAACGAGACCGTAGGTAAATTCAATCCTGATGTGGTGAATAACATGGTACAGGTTTCTGGTGTTTTGGTTGAAGATCGTATCGATGAAGCTTATCTTGTAGCCTGGGAAGAGCGTTTGAAAGCAGACGCTGACGAAAAACATGGTGAAACAAAAGAAGCTGGTTGTGAAACAGAAAAGAAAAACCGTGGTGAATCAGTGGAAGCCAATACTCCAGAGAAACGTATCGCTTCTTTCCGTGAGCGTATCGCAAAACGTCAGGCTGAAGAAGGAAAAGACTATTTGAGCTTTTACCATCTAAATGCAAATCAGTATGAAGTTAAATAATCAGCGGGCTGAGAAATCACACCCATTGATGATCAAACTAAGAAAGTGGAGTCGCGGTATTCATCGCGACCTTTCTTTTTTATTTTCGGGTGTCATTCTGGTTTATGCCATTTCGGGGTTTTGCCTGAATCATAAAAGCGATTTCAACTCCGATTATAAGGTATCCAATACCGAGCTTCAATTGGACGGAGTATTTCCGCAATCCGAAAAAGTGGATAAAGAGTTCGTACTTGATTTATTAAAACAGATCGATCAGCAAAGCAATTACACGAAGCACTATTATCCCCAACCTGAACTGATGAAAGTATTCATTAAAGGAGGTTCATCCCTGGTGGTAAATATGCAAAGTGGAGAAGCTCGATTTGAGCATTTGCAGAAGCGTCCTGTTCTGAGTGCGTTTAACAGACTGCACTACAATCCCACTCGTTGGTGGACCTGGTTTTCTGATATTTTCGCATTGTCGTTAATTATCATAACTTTAACGGGAATCATCATGGTAAAAGGACCTAAAGGACTTTGGGGACGGGGCGGTATCGAACTTTTGGTTGGTATTGCAATCCCTTTGTTTTTCTTATTTTTTGTCTTGAAATAAAATCTTTTTTTATAAGAAAGCATCGATGCAGAGCTTCGGTATATGTTTTGGCATATACCGAAGCTTTTCTTTTGTTCATAATGCGCCAACCCGATAAACATATTACTCCTTTTGTTTGTTTATGATAGATAGGAATAATTATTACACTCGAAGTGTAGTTGTGATTTTAGTTGTTTAATCTTATTTTAATAGAGAAGTTATGAATCAGGAATGTATAGGTACCAATGCCGGTATCATCTGGGCTGCCTTGAATGAAATTAATGATCAAACATTCAAGGGGTTGAAAAAAGTCACCAAGCTAAAAGAAAAAGATCTTTATATGGCCATCGGATGGTTAGCCCGCGAAGGGAAGATCAGATTTGTGGAAGAGGCGGATGATATTGTGATCGAGTTGATTTGAATTTAATTTAATAAAGATGTTTATCCGTTTTAGATTCTTTTTATCTCTGACAGAGATTGGATTCTTAAACCTGTTGCATTAAATACCAAGAGCCGGATACCGTATCCGGCTCTTGGTATTTAATGCAACAGGTTGTATTGATTTTTATCCCACTGGCTCTGCATGAATATTGGT
>JBOFCW010000256.1:0-7633 GCA_051646395.1 Bacteroidales bacterium | reverse complement strand
TCTTGTGTCACGGTGCTTTTTCCGAATGCTTGCAATTCTGCTGTCACAGGTGCCCAAAGATCATTAGAGGCAACGTTTTCTGGCGTGGAAGGTTGCGCAGGAAGAGCTGGTTGCAGCGGTATCAGGGCGATAGTCGAATCAGATGAGGTTTGGTTTGTATCTGCCGGCGATTCCTCTGCTTTTTCCTCTTTGACAGCCATTCCGCGCTGACCGGAAAATGAAAACTCTTCCGGCGTAGGTGGTAAGCATGTTTCGTCATTACATCCCATAAAGCGTAATTCACCGGCAATAGAGAACTTCTTTTGAGTGAGTTCGATCCGTTGCACGAAAGTAACATCAGTATCGAACCAATTCAATTGCATGTCGAACTGTTTGTCGAATTCAAAGACAGGCATTCGCTCAGCCTTGATTTTTCCAATTAATTTCGCTCCCTTTATTTCGGAGAATGTGAAGGTTGTTGCAATAGGACCTCCTTCCGGAAGATCTAGCCCGTAAAGATGCCATCCCTGGTCAATAGAAGCTTTGAATAACAGGTCTTTTTCATTCGCAGAAATGTCTCGCGAAGAAAACGACCATGTGATAGGCTCCAGGATTTGGGCATGCACTGATAAAATTAAACATAAAAAGAGAAATACGGTTGAGAGTCTTTTCATTTGGATATAATTATTTATTTAATACCAAGGTCAAATGCGCTAATTCATTTATAAACCTTTGATTGGTTGTCTCAATATTTGGTGAAGCACGATGTTTCTATCTTGTGGATAAATATTGCGTACGAAATCAGGTTTAAATAGATTATTAAATAATCAATAAGTAAAAGTTGCAAATATAAAATTAAAATTTGGGTAATGCATGTAGGATAGCATGTGTTGGATTGCTTTATTCTCTTGTGCATAAACATAAATTAACAATTTTTATCCGCAATATTGTGCTAAGCTTGTCCGAAAAAGTCTTTTTGTCGAATTTTATTTTCAAACCCCCTCTTAATTTGTATTTTTGAAACCTCGTTCATGATATTGAACGGATTGATTAAAAAGGAGTATTGATAATTATGATTACGAAGATTATCCGGGAAGAACTGGTTCAGAAAGTTAAGAAAGCAATAGAAAAGTACGAACGATTTGTTATTGTTTCGCATGTGTCTCCTGATGGAGACGCCTTGGGTTCGTCGCTGGGCTTGTTTCATTTCCTGGGAGAAAAGGGAAAAGAGGTAACAGTAGTTTATGCAGATCAGGTATCTGACAATCTGAGTTGGTTGCCGGGAGTTAAGGATGCTCTTTTTTATGATGAAACCCCTGAGGCGGCAAATGAAGTGATTGCGGCAGCTGAGGTGATTTTTTGCGTTGACTTCAATGCGGCAAAGCGTATGGGAGAGATGGCAAAAGAAGTAGTGGCATCGAACGCATTACGGATTATGGTGGATCATCATCTTTATCCCGAGGATTTTTGCCAGATCATTATCTCACATCCGGAAATATCGTCAACCAGTGAATTGGTTTTTCGTCTGATTTGCCGCATGGGATATTTCGATCGTATCGATCTGAATATCGCTACGGCGGTTTATACGGGAATGATGACCGATACAGGTGCATTCACCTATAATTCGAATTATTCTGAAATCTACGTGATTATAAGTGAATTGATGAAGATCGGAATTAACAAAGATAAGATTTACGATCGCGTGTTCAATACATTCTCCGAAAGCAGAGAGCGCTTGATGGGATATACGATCAATAAAAAAATGAAAATCTATAATTCCTATAAGGCATCAATGATTTCGCTCACTGCGCAGGAACTGGAAGATTTCAATTATAAAAAAGGCGATACGGAAGGGTTTGTTAATATCCCTTTATCTGTAAAAGGAATAGTTTTCTCTGTCTTTTTTCGTCAGGATAAAGAATATATCAAGGTTTCACTTCGTTCGAAAGGTGATTTCCCTGCGAATAAAGTGGCCGAGCAGTTTTTTAACGGAGGCGGACACAAGAATGCTTCCGGAGGTGAGTTTTACGGAACGATGGAAGAAGCGCAGCGTGTGCTGGAGTCGGCTCTGCCTCAATTTGAAAATTATCTGAAAGATTAATCCCGATTGGAGCGGATTATTTTTACTTTTGGGGAAAATCCCGAAAATCGACTCTGGTCATCTCTTTGAGTTGACTTCTTTTAAATGGATAAATAAATAACTATATACAAATGAAGCGAATCTCGTATCTCTGTTCTTTATTGCTATTTGGGGCTTCGATAGCCTTTACTTCTTGTGATGATAACAAGACCTATGCGCAAAAGCTGGATGATGAAAAAGATGCTATCCGCAAGTTCGTAAAAGAACAAGGAATTTCCGCAATTTCGGTTTCGGAAGATCAACTGAACAATTATATCAAATATGCAGGCGACTGGTCGAATGAAGAAAATCATTTCAAACTGAATCAATGGTATAAGTTTGAGGATGGCCTTTATATGAAAATCGATAATTACGGTGATACGACTCAGATGTATGTCAATATGAAGAATCCGGATCTGTTGATCCGTTATGACAGCTGTTATAACTTGTTGACATTTGATAATTTTCAGGATACCGCACCTATGGGTAACAACGGGTGGTTTCTGGAGGGATATCGTCCGGGTTATCCGACTCAATTCGGAACAGGTTTGGTTTTTCCGATCCGTTTCTTAGGCAAAGGAGGCCCTGCTTTTAAAGAAACGCCAAGCGTATCGCTGATTGTTCCTTCGAAACTGGGACTATCAGCCGATCAGCAAAACGTTATACCATACTTTTACAAAGCGGTTGATTATAACTATTCGTTTCAATAATCAACGTTATTACCTTAATAAAAAATCACCATTATGTCTTTAATTAAATCTATTTCCGGAATTCGGGGAACAATCGGAGGTCAGGCCGGTGAAGGATTGAATCCGCTTGATATCGTTAAGTTTACTGCGGCTTATGCAACGGTTATTCGCCGTATGGCAGCTTCTGATTCAAATACGATCGTAGTGGGTCGTGATGCCCGTATCTCCGGTGAAATGGTTCTTCATACAGTTATCGGTACGTTGATGGGAATGGGATTCGATGTGGTAAACATCGGATTAGCCACGACTCCTACTACAGAATTAGCCGTGACGGGAGAGAAAGCTGCCGGGGGAATCATCCTTACGGCAAGCCACAATCCGCGTCAGTGGAATGCGCTCAAACTGCTCAATGAAAAAGGTGAGTTTCTGAATGCTGCCGAAGGAAATGAGGTGCTGGAGATTGCCGAAGCCGAAAACTTTGATTTTGCTACCGTAGATCAATTAGGAAAATTGACAGAAGATTTTTCTTATACTCAAAAACATATCGAAAGCGTTTTAGCGCTTGATTTGGTTGATGTAAACGCAATCAAAAATGCCGGATTCAAAGTTGCGATCGATTGTGTCAATTCTGTCGGTGGTGTTGCAATTCCTGCTTTGCTTGAAGCTTTAGGTGTCGGGCAAATCGAAAAGTTATACTGCGAACCGAACGGACAGTTTCCGCATAATCCGGAACCGCTTCCGGAACATCTGACTGAAATTTCATCGTTGATGAAATCTGGCCGTGCAGATGTTGGTTTTGTAGTGGATCCGGATGTGGATCGTTTGGCAATCGTTTGCGAAAACGGAGATATGTTTGGTGAAGAATATACATTAGTAGCAATTGCGGATTATGTATTGAGTCATACCCCGGGAAATACGGTGTCGAATCTGAGCTCGTCCCGTGCTTTACGCGATGTGACACGTGCTCTTGGAGGAGAGTATAAAGCGGCAGCAGTGGGCGAAGTCAACGTCGTTGCAAAAATGAAAGAGATCGGAGCTGTGATTGGTGGCGAAGGTAACGGAGGTGTGATTTATCCGGAATCGCATTACGGACGTGATGCGCTGGTGGGTATTGCGCTGTTTTTGACTCATCTTGCCCAAACAGGTAAGAAAGTAAGTGAACTGCGTGCCGGTTATCCTGCATATTCGATTGCAAAACAAAAAGTAGAATTGACTCCTGAAATCGATGTGGATGCTTTATTGATCGCAGTAAAAGAAAAATATGCTCAATACGACATTACAGATATTGACGGTGTGAAGATTGATTTCCCTGATCGTTGGGTACATTTGCGTAAATCGAACACCGAACCGATTATCCGTGTTTACGCGGAAGCTTCTACTGCTGCTGAGGCGGAAGAAACTGCGGCCGGTGTAATGAACGTAATTCGCGAAATGGCGAAATAAGAACAAAAACATATATTCTGAAGTCTCAGGAGATCTTATGATTGGATTTCCTGAGACTTTTTTATTTTTCGAAGATCATAACATGCTTTTATTTTTTGTTTCTTTGAATGAAGCGAAGGAATATTCATAGTTATCTTTTTGTGTTTTTATGAAAAAGTTGGAATATTAATCTGTTATGTAGCTCTATCTTTGTATAAATATTAATCAATCATTTCCCGTATATTTTTAAGGGTGATGAATTTGCCGTTTTTGTCTGTAGCAGAGTTATCTGGTCGTGGATGTATAAATGGCATATCTGAATCCCGGGGTTTAAAATTAAATTATAAGTAAATGAAAATCAAAGCAAAGGCTGTTTTGCCTGTGATTGTAGCCGGATTGTTATTCCTGATCGGATGTAAACAAAAACCGACTGAAGCAGATATTACTTTGTTGTACACAACCGATTTGCATGGATCTATTCTTCCGTTTGATTTCAACCGGAATCAGGAAGCCGGAACGAGTCTTGCCAATGTGGCAACTTATGTGAAGCAGGAACGCAAATTGAATAAAGATGGCGTTTTGTTGTTGGATGGCGGAGATTTCCTTCAGGGGCAACCTTCCATTTATTATTCGAATTTCGAAGATACGATAAACAGACATATTCAGGCTCGTGTAATGGAGTTTGTAGGTTATGACGCTGCAACAGTAGGTAACCATGATATCGAGCCTGGTGAAGAGGTTTATGCACGCGTTCAGAAGGATTTCTCATTTCCATGGTTGGCAGCAAATGCTATTGACACGCGTACAGGAAAACCTTTTTTTCAACCTTATGCGGTATTTGAACGCAACGGTATAAAAATCGCCGTGCTGGGGATGATAACACCCAATATTCATGCCTGGTTGCCAAAATATCTTTGGGAGAATATCGAATTTCAGGATATGGTAGAATCTGCCAAACAATGGGTGCCTTATATTCAGCAAAATGAGAAACCTGATTTGCTGATCGGCCTGTTCCACTCCGGTAGCGATTACACTGTCGGAGGAAATACGAAGGAGACTCATAAGAATGAAAACGGCGCTATCCCGGCGGTAATGCAAGTAGATGGTTTCGATATAGCTTTGTTAGGACACGATCACCAGGAAATGGCAGAGATAATTACTAATGATTTCGGTAATCCGGTCGTGGTTCTGGATGCGCAAAGCGGAACGCGTTATGTAGGGCGTGCGGATATAAAAATGCGTAAAAAGGGAAATGGTTATGAAAAACAGATCATCCCCTCGCTCGTTCCGATGAAAGGTATTGCTCCGGATAGTGAGTTCGTAGCTGCTTTCTCTAACGATGTGAAGCAGGTTAACGAATATGTGGATGCGCAGATCGGGATACTGACAGATACGCTTCGCAGCGAAGATGCGTTGTATGGGCCATCGGAATTTATGGATTTGATTCATGAAGCTCAGTTGCAGGCAACGGGTGCGGATATCTCTTTTGCCGGTGTGCTTTCGACGGATGCGGTTATCCCAACCGGAAAACTGACAATGCGTAACTTATTTACCTTATATAAATATGAGAATCTGCTTTATACAATGTCCTTGACCGGTAAGGAGATTCGTGATTTTCTTGAATATGGTTACGATCGCCAATACAATACGATGAAATCTGAAAAAGACCATTTGTTGAACTTCAAGAAAGATGAACATGGTAATTTGATGAAAAATCCACGTTTCGGCTATTCTTTCATTACGCCTTCGTTTAACTTTACTTCGGCGGCGGGAATCAAATATACCGTTGATGTAACCAAGCCGGATGGAGAGAAAGTAACGATTTTGTCGATGAGCGACGGTTCTGCTTTTGATCCTGCCAAAGAATATAAGGTAGCCGTAAATTCCTATCAGGCGAGCGGAGGCGGCGGATTCTTCTTCGAAGGTCTTGGTTTTACAAAAGAACAAACGGATGCACGTGTAATCAATGCTTCAAAAAATGATGTTCGTAAATACATCGCAGACTATATTCGTCAGCAAAAAACAATAACTCCGAAGAGTCGTGAAGACTGGAAGGTGGTGCCGGAATCTTATTACAATGCTGGTAAAGCAACAGATAAGAAACTGATGAAAGGATCGAAATAAATCCACATCTGTTTACCAGAACTATTGGAGCTGAATAATTCAAAAGAGGCTGTCAAATTCGTAATTATGGATTTGACGGCCTCTTTTGCATTATCAGGCGATAGTTATCCGCGATATTGAGAACTTGTTTAGTTCCCGCACTGCTTCAGATATAAGATCATTTGATTTTTGCGCCGGAGGTTTGTGAATTTAAATAGACCCTAAACCAGCGTCTCTCTCTGAAGTACGGGTCGTCCCTCACTGAAGTACGGACTGGATCTCAGTGAGATTCAATCCGTCTCTCAAGGAGATCCAGTCCGTCTCTCGTCGAGAGACGGACCGTACTTCATTGAGAGACGGCCCATCTTTCACTGAAGTACAGCCAAAAGCCCTCTAAGAAAAATAAATGATGATCGGTACGGATGATTACAAAACTGGCAGAAGTTCAAAACTAATACAAGGAATGTATTGTTATAATTACCGGATTCATCATAAACACAAAGGGAGCAGTTAAGTATGACTCATAAGGTTTAATTCAGTCCGGATTGACCTGTCAGACGTTTCGATTGTATGGAGTAAATGCAATGGAGGGTGATTAATCGGAAAACTTGTCAGAAAAGTGAATGATCATGTCAGTATTTTGTTCAATCTTGGCAGTAAAAGATTCAGAGACAAAATGGCACGAACTTTGTGTAAGATATTATGAGATCTTTTAACTCAAAAAAGATTGTAAATCGTATAAATTTTAATTCTATAAAAAAGAACGTATGAACATTAAACCATTAGCAGATAGAGTGCTGGTAAAACCGGCTCCTGCAGAAGAAAGAACATTAGGAGGAATCATTATTCCGGATTCTGCAAAAGAAAAACCTCTTACAGGGGAAGTTGTTGCAGTGGGTACCGGCACAAAAGATGAAGAAATGGTTGTGAAACCGGGGGATCAGGTTCTTTATGGTAAATATGCCGGCACAGAACTGGATCTTGAAGGTGCAACATATCTGATTATGCGTCAGTCTGACTTATTGGCAATTATCTAATTAAAAAAACAAACAATCATGTCTAAAGAAATTAAATTCAATATGGATGCGCGCGACCTTCTTAAAGAGGGTGTTGACGCGTTGGCAAATGCTGTTAAAGTAACACTAGGGCCTAAAGGTCGCAACGTGATCATCGAGAAAAAATTCGGTGCTCCTCATATTACGAAAGATGGTGTTTCTGTAGCGAAAGAAATTGAACTGGAAGATCCTTTCAAAAACATGGGTGCTCAGCTGGTGAAAGAAGTCGCTTCAAAAACCGGAGATGATGCAGGTGACGGAACAAC
>JBOFCW010000218.1:0-5103 GCA_051646395.1 Bacteroidales bacterium | reverse complement strand
CTGGAGTCTGTTATGCCCTCCCTGTTCAGTTACTTTAGGTACGGTAGCATAGTCTGCCGAGAAGGTATGATCTTTGGAAGAACTAACCAAAAACATCCCCGGATAATCCTGCAGATCTGTTTCAAGCACACAAACTTTTTTACCTGATGGTGTCTGAGCAAGGAAAGGAAGGAATATCAAACGCTGCGAGTTGAGTTCCGTAAGCGGCTTGATATCATAGGTATTTTCAAACGAGTTGAAATACTGATTCTCAAATGGCATATTCGTAGACCGGTTGGCATATCCGGCAAAACCGATTGTCTGAGCCGGGAATCGGTAATCTGCCGTTTCACTCTCTACAATTACGGGCTTATTCATCTGAGTCACGAAACGATAAGCTACTCCGTTGTTGTAGTTACGAACGACAAGCGAATAATCACCGGCGAAACGGATCACCATTTCATTTCCTGTTTTTACGATCTGATTCTTTTTATACAGAGGTGTCTGAAAGTTTTCTTTCAAAACATTCCGCTTTACGTCTTTGACCGATGTTTTTTTTCCGAGAGCGGGTTGACCCTGCATCTGCATGCCGATACGGGATGGTGCCAGCAATGTATCTTTTCCGGAAAGAATGGTGATAAACAACTCATCTCCAGCCTGAACTTCTGTTTTAATTTGTTTGTCGGGCGACTCTAAAACGAATTTCTTTTGAGCCTGACCGGCAAACGGCGTGAGCGCAAGTGAGAGTAAAAGTAGGTTAACTTTCATAATGTGCATTTTTTAAGGTAATTAAGACGGGGCAAATATACACTTATTTTGTTATGTTTTACAAATTTGATGTCAAACAGAAGAAAATGTTTTCCTTTACCACCTTTTATTTTATTAAATAACTAAAACGAAATAAATTTCGACAAAAAAAGAAACCCGATGTACATCCGGATTGTTATCTCTCAAAATAAGAAAGCATATGTGGAATGTTCTTGCTTGGATTAGCGTAATAATGGGGGTATGCTCAGCCTCATATCTGGGTTGGCTGGTATATAAAAAGCCCGAACAGATGAAAATCATGAATAGCGTATGGGTATTAACCGGGCTATGGGCTTCTGTTTTGGGGGCATGGGCGTATTTCCGTTTTGGCAAAAACGGAATGGAAATGCCGATGCCGGAAATGAATAAATCCGAAGACAAAAAAGGAACCATGAAAATGGACATGCCTATGAATATGGGGATGTCTATGAATGCGGGAAAAAAGATGGATATGGAAATGCATTCGTCAAAACCGCTGTGGGAAAAAGCAATCGTATCCTCTCTCCACTGCGGAGCGGGTTGTACGCTTGCTGATTTGATCGGTGAGACCACCGGATATTTTTGGCTGCGGCATATCCCCGGTTGGAGCATCGGATGGCAATGGGGCTTGGATTATTTACTTGCCTTGTTAATCGGGGCCTGCTTCCAATACGCGGCAATCCATAAAATGAGTGGTTTAGGAGTTGGTCAAACATTTTTAAAGGCTATCAAAATCGACTTCCTTTCGCTGACAGCCTGGCAGTTAGGAATGTATCTATTTATGTATATCGTTTTTTTTGTATCACCCGGAATCGTTATCACGGCAAACGAGTTAGTGTTTTGGTTCATCATGCAACTAGCGATGCTGACAGGTTTTGTTCTTGCCTATCCGGTGAACGTGATCTTAATAAAAACGGGATACAAACCGTCTATGTAATTGACGGCCTGCATCCCGAAACAAATCTTTATTCTTCGGGGGGATCGATTTGACAAGCTACCCAGGCCCAAAAGCAAGAACCTTGGTTTTCATTTGAAGTAAAACCGATTTTACCGCCCATTGCCTCAATAATAGCTTTGCTGATAGAGAGTCCCAGTCCAACCCCCTGAACCATACTGTCGAGTTTTTCGAAGCGGCGGAAGAGCAAATCGTGTTTCTCGGCGGGAATCCCTTTGCCCGTATCGGTTACATGAAACCGGAGTCCATTGTCGATATATTCGTATCCCATGGTAATACTACCCGAATCGGTGTATTTAATCGCGTTGGTCATAAAATTCGCCAACACCTGAGCTATTCGATTCTTATCCAAAGAGACCATACACTCGGAGAATGGGCTCTCCATGCTGAAAATCACTTTTTCCCGATTAACATGTTCGGAGAGATACAAAGCCTGTTCCTGAAAAAAGGCGGCAAAATCAAACAGATCGGGTTGTAATTCAAGCATTCCCGATTCGATTTTTGACAGATCCAATATATCGCCGACCAAACGCAACAATAAGTCATTGTTGTTATTGATGATACGAATGTACTCCTGCCGTTCCTCATCGGAAGAGGCGATCTGTACGAGCTCTGTAAAACCGATGATCGCATTAAGCGGCGTCCGGATTTCATGACTCATATTGGCAAGGAAAGCCGATTTCAAACGGTCTGCCTGTTGAGCTTTTTCTTTTTCTATCTGCAATGACAATTGGGTCTCTATCAGTTCTGTTATATCCCTTCTTACGCCTGAATAACTGATAATTTCGTCAGCTTCATTGCGGATGGCCATCCCGTTGATCATGACATATGATCGCTTATTAGAAACCGGATCATGATACTTGCGCTGATCTTTGTAATTTGAAATTTCACGCGCATTCATTTGCTCAAAAAGAGAATGAACCTTCGCATGCTGATCTTGTGATACACCCTTGACATAGTTATCGAACGTCACTCTTTCTTCTTTACCTTCTGCCGAATAAAGAGACATTATTTTTTCTTTTATGTCGTAATCCCATAAAAGAATACCACTCGACTTTAATATATAGCGCAACTTAGCAGCATAATCACGTATCTCCTTATTCAACTGAAAAAGCTTTTTCTCTTTCTCGATTCGTTCGGTCACATCATTACAAATGGCCAGATAACCATATACCTGATTATCCGGATGGCAGACCGGTGTTAACTGAATCTCGAAATATTCGCCGTGAGGCAAGTTCGGGTCCAGAGCCAGACTATTTTGTTCGGCAAAATCGGCATAGGTTATGATGTATGAAACAGCTTCGCCGCTCCGAACTTGTTCCTTGGTTTCTGCTGAGATATAGTCTAATCCGAAATAATTGACTTTTCCAATCAGTTCTTCGCGACTCTGAACCCCGAAAAAATTTGAGAAACATTGATTCACTTCCAACATCCACCCATCTTTGTCATAAAAGACAAGTCCGGCGGAAACATTATCATAAATCGTCTTGAGCAAATCGAGCTTTTGGGAATGTTGCTCCTGCCAGTAATGGATATCGGAGATATCTTTTTTCACACCCGAGAAACATTTCACATTTCCGGCAGCGTCTTTTTCTACGCGCACAGCAACCTCATAAGGTCTGTATATTTTATTGACTGCGCAGAAACAGCGCACGATGATCGTCCCCTCTTTTTCATCTCCATGATACATCTGATTGTAGAAAGCTTTGTAAATCTCCATATCTTCAGGATGAAGCTTCATGTCCTCAATCTTCAGGTTACTGAAATCTTTCTCTACAGAGCCCCGGCCATAGAATATCCGGGTTCTTCCGGTTTCGGGATAATGTATCCAGGAAATGATTTTACCCACTTCCATGGCCATGTCCAGACTCTTAATAACCGCTTGCTGCTTCAGGTAACGATTTTGGCGTTCCGTAATATTTTTCTGAGAGGCAATGATGCGGTAAACCCTATCGGCTTCATTCGTGAGGGCATTCATGACACATTCGTAATAGTCGTATGAATCTGATTTTTTATTAAATCCCCTGACAATTATTTTTTCATAGAGAACCCTCCCCTTCAACATTTCCTGCACAGCATTATAAAAGGTGTCCTGATCTTCGGGATGGATTTGAGCCCGCAGAGAATCCATGTTGTAGTTTGTTTTCTCCAAAAAAAGGTCGCGAATTACATAAAGAATCCCGCTTTCTACTTCGTAGTGCCAAATCTGCAATCCGGTAGATTTAATTGCAGTTTGAAGCGAACGAAGCAATTGATGTTCGATTTGCTTATGTTGTTTCTCTTTCGTCTGATTCCGACAAGCACCTAAAATAGTCTCAATTTGTCCGTCTTTACCCCGGATAAAGGCGATATCGTTGCGATAATAGCTATATTCACCCGTAGTGATATCGCCACTTCTCAGTTCGATATGTGCATATTGGGGCCTCTCATTCAAGATCACTTGATGAAATTTCTCCACACGCTCCAAATCTTGAGGATGTACATAACTCAAAGCCTGCTCATAGGTCATGTAACCCTGGGGGAATAAATGTCCCTCAATGTTATAAAACAAACACTTGCTCACGTCGAATCCCCAAATCGAAAGTTGTCCGTTTCGGATCGCAATGGATATTTTCTGGTTGCGCTCTTCGATCTCTCTGATCGCTTTTTTTATACGTAAGCGTAAATAACAGGAGAAAAGAAGCAACAAAAAAATCAAAGCAGATAAAGAAGCAACGATCAACCATATCTTTCGATTAATGGCAGATGACCCTTTTATGCCAAACCACTTCTCATACAACCGACCATAAGCTCCTGATTTTTTCAACAGCTCGAGTTGCCGGTCAATACGGCGGATCAGCTCATCATCAAGCGATCCGAAACTAAATGAATAAGGCGTTGTTTCAAGTAAAGTTATTTCGAGGTTCATATAATTGTTATCCACAACAATCGTCCGGGCGAAATCATGGCCACAAATCAAAACGTCGTATAATCCGGATGATAGCATCCGAAAACCTTCAGTGATATCGTCGACCGCGCAAATCTGACAAGGAAAATTTTCAGCTATAAGCTGATCATAAAAAACGCCTTTTGCCTGCACCAAAACTTCTTTTCCGATCAGATCATTCATCGTCCGGATACGACTCCCCTTTCGGGTGATCAGCGATTTATGGAGATAACCGCATGGACGACTCATATGCAGAAGCTTGCTTCTTTTTTCCGAATTGACCAAAGAGCTGATCAGATCGGCCTTACCCGATTGCAAATTTTCGATACCCGTAGCAGAACGAATAAACTCCAATTCATACTCGTACCCGATTCCCTTCATTAACAAATCTGTCAGCTCTACGTTGAATCCGACCTTTTGACCTTTATCGTTGACGTATTCATAGGGTGGAATGTTC
>JBOFCW010000198.1:0-6571 GCA_051646395.1 Bacteroidales bacterium | reverse complement strand
ATCAGTTTCGTAGTAGTCAATCAAAATCACTTTTTGAAAAAGAGTAGTTTCTGCCCTCTGGTTCGAAAGGATTCTCTTCCTTTCGTTTTAAATGGATGAGAGTAATTCAATCGCCATAAATCATCTAAAGTTGAGTTATCCAACATAAAGTATATATGACTCATTTGACCTTAAAGCTAAAAATTGAATTATATATAAATGAAATCGCCATTACTCACCAAAAGTAGAGATATCTAACAAAATGTATATAAATGGCGCATCTGACTTTAATGAAAAAAATAAAATATATACAGATGAAAGTTTATATGAAAGCAGTTATTTATTGATGTTCTTTTATTCTTCTCTAAATTCGAGTATATCGCCAGGTTGGCAGTCTAAAACCTTACAGATAGCCTCAAGGGTTGAAAAACGGATAGCTTTCGCTTTACCCGTTTTTAATACAGAAAGATTTGCCGGAGTGATATCTACGCGTTCGGAAAGTTCATTTAGAGAAATCTTTCTTCGTGCCATCATGATATCTAAGTTCACAATAATAGGCATATATCGTTGTTCTTTAATTCCTGGTTGTTGTTATTTTTATCTCAGCTTAAATAGTCAGGTCTTGTTCTTCTTGTAAACGTAATCCCATCGCAAAAATCTCTGCTACCAATAATCCGGCTAAGCCGATAATCAGGTTGGTCGTTTGTATTGAGGAGGTCCAGTCTATTTTATAGCCGGCAATCGATACTTGTTCAAGGATGCTGCTATAATTAAAATATCCGAACAGCAGATTGATGAAAAAAACAAAGATAAAAGCAATTCCCAGTTGTTTAAGGAAACTGACATTAGACCATACGAATATGTGCGAACGATTGATATTCCGAATGAGCCGGATGAAACAGACCAATGCCCAGATCATAGCCGTAAGGGAACCAATCAGGCAGAGCAAGATCAAAATTAATTCGCCTTTACTGAATTGTTTATTTACAGCAGTTGTTATTTCATTGAACTGAACCGGAACCTGTTCGCCTGTTATTTCATTATATACAGAGTTCGGGTAATCTCCGGGAATGGCTGGAATAAGCCGCACAATCGTAAAAAGGTCTGAACGCACGTTGTTTTTTGGTTCG
The DNA here is from genome assembly GCA_051646395.1 of Bacteroidales bacterium. Lineage (GTDB taxonomy): Bacteria > Bacteroidota > Bacteroidia > Bacteroidales > JAUNSR01 > JAUNSR01. The sequence goes on along the minus strand of JBOFCW010000198.1, from coordinate 5,462 downwards.
CTATTTTCCGGAATATCCTTTTTGATAATTTGCCACGCTTCATTTGATCCTTCCACCCCGCTTAAAATATTAAGAGCAAGAGTAAGGCCCAGAGAACAGAATAAAAGAAAACAAATCAAATTGAGCTTTTTCTTCATTTTCGGAATGGATTAACATGTTATTTTTTCAAAGATAGAAAAATGTACCTTAAATATATTCATATATAAATAAAAACGGAGTTCCCTTTTTTTGGAAAACTCCGTTATGATAATGTGTATGGCTCTTGTTATTTTTTTGCCAGCATTTGTTGAGCTTCTTCTATCGAATAGGTATGTGTTTGTGGATTCAAAGAAAATGAGTCTTTCTTTTTGTCCCATTGAGCGAATTTCACCATTACCGTCCCATTTTCATTATAGGTACATAACATCTGAAAATTATTTATCCATTCTCTTTTTTGCTCGTTCCAGCGAAAGGCACTTTTCTCAACGATACGATGCTGATCATCGTATTTATATTCGTATTTTGTTTTTGGATTTAATCCGTTAGTATCTTCGTTTTTTTCAAATACCGTTTTTGAAATGATTTGTTGGTTTTCATATTTTGTGTCATAAATGAAGTTGTTTTCACCCTGAGCCGACACGAATGTGTAATTCATAACAAGAATCAAAGAAAAAAGAAATGATTTAATAGATAAGGCTTTCATAATGTCAAAATATTGTATTAATAGTTTTGTTTATTTATCGTTTTTCGATATGCAAAGATTCTTTTTTTTAATTGAACTACCAAATCATTTTATCGAAAAACGATAAAAATATATCACTTTGGAATAAATATATCTCACTGTGCAATTAATGTTACATTTTGAAACATATTTGTTCTTATGAATTGATATTATGTTGTTAAATAAATAACCCTGGGTATCATTTTGCCAGAATGATACCCAGGGTTAGGTTGTAAATAATGTTAAATGGTGGCATATTTCTATTTATGCCGGATAAAATCTTTATTCAAGAGGTAATTCCGGATAAAGTGTATTCCACCATTGAGGTTCGTCTTTGAGCCATTTGGCAAAAAATGCAAAGATGCTTTTTTTCCAGGCGAGGCGCTTGTCAAACTGAGCGATGCCATGGTTTTCACCTTCTACCTGAATGAAATCTACTTCTTTTCCTAATAACTTCAGAGCAGTGAACATCTGGATACTTTCTCCAACCGGAACGTTGGTATCAGCTGTGCCATGTAAAAGCAATAGCGGGGTATTGATTTTGTCTGCATGAAACAACGGACTCTGTTCTACGTAAAGTTGCGGATTATTCCAAGGATAACTGTGAGCACTGGCTGCGGCACTGTATGAATATCCCCAGAATCCTTCGCCCCAATAACTGGAGAGAGCACTGATGCCGGCATGAGAAACGGCCGCGGCAAAAATATCTGTTCTTGTCTGGAGATACATTGTCATGAAACCTCCGTATGAAGCCCCCATACAGCCTACTTTGCGATCATTCACAAACTGATGTTCTTGGCAAAATTTCTTTACACCGGTAATGATGTCATCTGCAGTCTGAATACCCCAGGCATTTACATGTCTTGCTGCAAATTCCTGACCAAATCCGATTGTGCCAGAAGGTTGTAAAACATAGACCACATATCCTTGAGCTGCATATAAGTGCATCGAATAAGGATGGAAAAAGCTACGGTTGGTCGGGGTCGTTCCACTGTAGTAATAAACCAACATCGGATATTTTTTCGATGAATCAAAATTGGGTGGTAAATAATATCGCCCTTCTATTGTGGTACCGTCCGAGGATATAAAACTCCAGTCATTCACCACGCCCAATTCATAGGATTCGAATTGCTTCTCTTGAGGGAAATCGAGTAGATTCGATTGCTCGTTTTTTAGATTCAGCGCATAAATCTGATCCGGTTTACTTACACTATTTCCGGAATAGACAGCCATGTTGTTTTTTCTGGCAAGTGATATTCCTGTTACTACGTCAACCTGTGTCGGTATTTTTTTGAATAGATTACGCCCGGGTGAATATGTATAAAGATTAACCCGGTCTTTATCGGTGCAAGTGAAATAGATTTGATGGTCCACTTTATTCCAGATTGCGCTTCCGATGGATGGATCAAATGATTTTGATATTGGCGTTACTTTCTTTTCCTGAAGGTTATAAAGGTACGCCTGAACATCATACATATTGGCTATTTGTCCGGGTTTGATATTCAGTCCAATCCCATCGAAAGATTCTCCAGAACCCAATACCAGCAATTCTCTCCCGTCAGGAGAGTATTTTGCTGTGTTGATAAAGCCCACTTTGGACCAGATTGTATCAACCCTGAAAGAAGTAAGATCGACTTCGTAATAAGAGGATCTGCGGAAAGGTCGTTCGGTAAGGATTGTTTCATATTCGGATACGATTGCTTTCTTACTGTCGAAGCGGATGTCCTCGATAAAGGTACTGTGATATCCGAATGTCATTTGTTCAAACAAGCCGGTTTCCAGTGAATATTTTGCAAGCGTATTTCTATTTCTCCATCCAGGTTGTCTGTCATCGGGAACGAGGATTTGGGAAACATCTTTTCTCGGTTCCGGAAATTTTTCAACAACCGAAAACAGAAGTGTTTTCTCGTCGGGCGTCCATCCAAAACGGCCTTCCGGTAAATTTTCGGTAAGGATCGTTTCCTGAAGGGTCGAAGGATCGATAGTGGCAAGCGTTCGTCCATTCATCCCTGCATAGGTATAATAAAGTAGATTAGAAGAAGGGAGCCACCCCAAATCGGTTTTCTCTGTCAGGTCTGCAACAGTTGTTCCTTCTTTCAGCCGGATCACTTTCTTATATGCATTGCGTTTACCGTTTTTTAAAACTGAGTATCCGCTTAGAAGAGCATAATCACCCTTTGCTGAAATCTGGCACGAACTATTTCGTTGTCCCGTCATCAGATTTTCTATTGTCAGCGGATGTTTTTCGGTTATGACAGACTGTATCTGAACCGATGTGTCAGACGGAATTACATCTATTTTAAAACCCGACTCACCTTTGTTATTTGCAATAGCAAGGTATTTAATAAGTACCTCTTGCTGGCCCGGCTCGAATGTTAACTGACTTATGGCTTTTCCTGCGTTCGACAGTGAGTCCTGAATATCTGTTTTTTCAGATACTTTTTTTCCGTTTACGAAAACCTGAAACATCCCCGGAGCACTAACCTCAAGAGCTGTCCGGGTATACTGTTCATTCCGTAGGTTGAAGCGATACAAAGAGAACGCATATCCTTCAGCCGGTTTTTCGATTTTGAAAAAAGCCTCCTGATTGCTGTTTTCAATACGCCAGTCTGTTCGTGTAGCAGATAGTGGCGAATTGAGTAATGTGCGTTCAGAAAATGATTCTTTTTTTACGTTGATGGTGTCGATCAGTATAGGTGTACGAACCGGAATCATACCGCTTCGTTCAAGCTGCCTGATTTGTAGCGTCTCTGCCTGTATGTTTGACAGGCAGAGCGCAAAGCAGCCAAAAAGATAAATCTTTTTAAACTCCATGCTTTATATTATTTGATGATGTCCATTTCATCGATCAGATGAGAAGCCCCTGCATACTTATCGATGATAAACAAGATGTAGCGGATATCCACGTTGATCGTTCTTTGCAGATTCGGCTCGAAAACTATATCGCCGCTCATCGCTTCCCAGTTGCCGTCAAAAGCACAACCGATCAATTCACCTTTGGCATTAATTACGGGGCTACCCGAATTACCGCCCGTAATATCATTGCTTGAAAGGAAGTTAACAGGCATGCGTCCGTCTGCCAATGCATATTCGCCATAGTTTTTTGTTAACCACAGTTGTTTTAATTTTTCCGGTACAACGAATTCCCAGTTGTTCGGATCCTCTTTTTCCATTACTCCGTTGAGCGTTGTATAATAATGATAGGTCACGCCATCCTTCGGGTCATAAGGTAGAACTTTACCATAAGTCATACGCAATGTAAAGTTTGCATCCGGATAAACCGGTTTTTCCTGAGCCATTTCAAGTAGTCCTGCAATATAGGTTTTACGTGCGTTCGAAAGCCGGACGTTGTATGGAGCCATTGCGGATGTCAGTTCTTTCATCTTATCTTTCACCGAACTTGCATAACGGAGCATCTCGTCTTGTTGTATCGCTTTGATGGTCGGTTTTTTCACGAAACGTTCGAAGTTTGCCTTGCTTGCGAAGATTGATTTATTGAAGCAGGCATCCAGAAAGCTGTCGATATTTCCTTTGTATTTTGTTCTTATGTAAGAGAAAATTGTCGGTTGTGCACTTACCGGCACTTCCTTCATGTATTTCTCAAGAATTACACGAGCCACTTTCTTATCTACCGTTGCATTATAGTCTTTATTGGCAAACGACTGATAGGCTTTTTTTAATTTTTTCAATTCGTTATCGATCACTTCCTGATTTTTCGTGCGGATTCCTTCAGAAAGAGCGTTCGATATTTCAGGAATGCGTGAAAATTCGATGGCAGCCATCAATGATTCACGCAGATACATCTGCAATTGTTTGATTGAATCTGTTTTAGCTGTCAATTCGTTGATTGTTGCAAGAGCTTTGGCATATTCTGGATTGTCGTTTTTTGCAGCCCATTCTGCGAAAGCTGTTTCTTCTTGTGTTTTACGATCGATTACCTGAAGGCGATTCAGCGCATCGTTCATTCCGATCGCATTTTTATGATAATTCGAAGATCCGGCATATTTGCTTGCATACTGAATCCTTACTTGCGGATCGGCCAGCATCTCATTCAATAAGACCTTCTGTCGTTCTTCACGTACATTGATCATTGTTTTGTTTGTGATATCACGTCTGCTTGCTACCTCGCCCGATGTGTAAAAACGATTGGTAGAACCTGGGAACCCCATAATCATGGCATAATCTCCCGGTTCGATACCTTTCATAGAAATAGGGAACCATTTTTTTACACGTAAAGGCACGTTTTCTTCAGAATAAGGAGCTGGATTACCATTTTTATCTCCATAAATACGGAAAAGAGAAAAGTCTCCCGTGTGTCGTGGCCACATCCAGTTATCTGTATCAGCTCCGAATTTACCGATAGATGAAGGGGGAGCACCAACCATGCGCACGTCATTGTAGATTTTTTTCGTGAACATGTAGTATTTGTTACCTCCGTATAGCGGTTTTATTTCGATGCTTATTCCGTCCTGAGGTTTGTTTTCGCTCGTTTTTTTCTTAACAAGTTTACGCATGTAAAGCGGTGACAGATAGTCCATCTCTTTCTTTGTCGTATCTGCAGCAAGGGCTTGCTGTACAAATTCGGTTACATCTTCAATTTTGTCTATGAATTCAACTTTAAGGCCCGGAGTCGGGAGTTCCTCTTTTCGGTTCATAGCCCAAAAGCCATCCTGAAGATAGTCATGCTCTACAGAGCTGTGTTGTTGAATGGCTCCATAGCCACAATGGTGGTTTGTCAACAAAAGGCCCTCCGGAGAAATGA
>JBOFCW010000144.1:0-3157 GCA_051646395.1 Bacteroidales bacterium | reverse complement strand
AAATTGATCATCATTGCTTCAATCTCTTCAGCTCCTGATTTCCCTTTCTTTACCACAGAAATACCCTTTTCTTTACCGAAGCCATAAGTCAGGTAAATATCCTGGATCATTTCGAATAGAGATTTTCCATTGTCTTTAGCCCATGCAGCAATTTCAGCCATCAAAGAACAAGCTGAAACCGCATCTTTGTCACGACAGAAATCTTCGGCCATGAAACCGTAGCTTTCTTCGCCTCCTCCCAGGTATTTTTTCTTCCCTTCGTTTTCGCGAACAACAGCCGCAATCCATTTGAAACCGGTATAACAGTCGAACATTTCGACATTGTTACGGTCTGCGATATTTTTGATCAGTTCTGTCGTAACGATGGTTTTAACGATATATTCGTTTCCATTCAACCAGTTCAGCTCACGGTTACGCGCAATGATGTAATTTAAGAAAATCATAACGATCTGGTTTCCGTTTACCAAAACCCATTCGCCGTTGTTGTCTTTCACAGCAATCCCGATTCGGTCTGCATCCGGGTCTGAAGCCATCACCAGATCCGCATCTGTTTCTTTCGCTTTTTCGATCGCCATGCTTAATGCTGCCGGTTCTTCCGGATTTGGCGACTGTACGGTAGGGAAATCACCACTTGGAATATCTTGTTCCGGAACATGGATGATGTTGCGGAATCCCCAGTTTTGTAGAGAGTCCGGAATCATTTTAACACCGGTTCCGTGGATAGGTGTATAAACGATTTTAATATCCGCATTTCTTTGGATTGCTTCCGGGCTTAAGGAAAGAGTCTTGATGTTGTCAAGATATTTATTGTCCATTTCCGCACCAAGTGCAACAATCAAATCCGGATTACCTTCGAATTTGATCTCTTTTACCGAACGGATCTTGTTTACTTCGGCGATGATGTTTTTATCATGAGGAGCGATCACCTGTGCGCCATCATTCCAATATACTTTGTAGCCGTTGTATTCTTTCGGATTGTGAGAAGCCGTAACGATAACACCACTCTGACAACCTAATTCGCGGATAGCGAATGAAGTTTCGGGAGTCGGACGCATATCATCGAAAACATAAGCTTTGATACCGTTAGCGGAGAAATTTGCAGCGGCTGTTTCCGCAAACAAACGACTGTTATTGCGGCAGTCATGACCGACAACGACGCTGATTTCCTGATTGTCAGCAAATTCTTTTTTCAGATAATTGGCAAGACCCTGAGTGGCAGCTCCTACCGTATATATGTTCATGCGGTTTGAACCGGCACCCATGATACCACGTAAACCACCTGTTCCGAATTCCAGATCTTTATAGAATGATTCGATTAATTCAGTTTTATCTGCGTTATCAAGCAGCGTTTTTACTTGTTCGCGAGTTGCGAGATCGTAGCTCTCATCCAGCCAACTCTGTGCTTTCGCGGTTACTTCGCGGATTAATTCCTCGTTTGCCATATGCTAAGTTTTTAGAAATAAGAAATCTTTTTCTTACAGATTTTCCTTTAAATCTGATTCATATACTATTAACATACAAATATAAAAAAAGACGGAGATAAATTTTCCATAAGTGTAAAAAATACGTGTAGATAAATGCCATTATCTTAATATGAAGTGTACTTAGGATGGAATGCAAAACGATTAATTCCGTCCTAATTAACAAAATACGTATTCAAATTACCAAGTAAACTGTTTATTTAGAGGCTTGTGTCTCGTCGGGTTCGTCATTTTTTTCAGGTTCAATCAAATCCGCTGGATTTGTATATAAATTCAGATTACTTTGAGCCGAAATAAGATCTGAATTATTGTTCATATTGAGGGTTAGTTCGGTTGATGACATCAGTGGAATCTCTTCGACGTTTGTAATTGTTTCGTCAAGGCCCAAATAGCTTATTTCTTTTACCAGAATTTTCTTAACCTTGAAATAGAAATTCATAATCAGCTTTTTGGGCATTTCGAAATTGTAATCAAAATTCTGGACATTGTCGATTACAATAAACTGAAAGTCTGTTAGAATTTGATTTGCCTTCAACGACGGGTGAGTGCTTAGCGGATCGAATTGTTTTTGACCTACCATATCGCGGAGGATTTCATGGAAATAGAGATTCACTTTCCGTTCGTCTTTGAACCCGAAATTCATATCGATCCGGTAAACCAAACCAGGTTCTATCTCGGTTAGTTTATAAGTTAAGTCATGTGGTTGATCGACTGTTTGTGTATGGATAAACCAATAAACAGAAGCTTTTTTAGGCTTTCTAAGAATCGAATACAAAATTGTGTTCTCAACTTTTCCGGGATCTGTAGATTCTGTCAGATAGAGCAGATTGGATGTATACTGAGGAATGGTTGTATCACTCTGCATCTGTTTGAATACGGGCGTGAATTTTTTCAAATCAGCATATAGAATAAATTTCCGAACGATATCAGAAGCTCTTGTCCAACTATACATGATGCAGATGTATAATGTTGTGAGAAGAATCGTAACCCAACCTCCGGTAAAGAATTTTGTAATATTAGCCGTAAAGAATCCCAGTTCAATAACAGAATATACCAGGATATACAGAATCAAACTCCAGGTAGGAATCTTTTTATATAGATAGAATACCAGTAATATCGAGGTACAGATCATAGCCATGGAAATGGATAAACCATAGGCTGATTGCATGGACATTGAATTTTGAAAATAAACCACGACAAATAAACAACAAGCATATAGGGCCCAGTTTACGCGTGGGATATACATCTGACGTTTAAGATTCGTTGGGTAACTGATCCGCAATTTGGGGAAATAATTAAGAGAAATCGCTTCAGATATGATTGTGAATGTTCCTGTGATCAAAGCCTGGCTGGCAATGATGGCAGCAAGAGTGGAAATCATTACACCCATGAATAAAAACCAGGAAGGCATAATGGCAAAAAACGGATTCACACTTGTTGTGATCGGATGGGTTTGAGAAAGAAGCCATGCTCCCTGTCCAAAATAGTTGATCAGCAAAGAGGTAGACACAAATACCCATGTGATTCGAATATTCTTTAATCCTACGTGACCCAAATCTGAGTACAATGCTTCAGCTCCGGTCGTACACAAAAATACGGCACCGAGTAATTTTAAAACATGAGGATTATGAATGATCGTATGAATCGCATAATACGGATTTAATGCTTTTAATACA
>JBOFCW010000136.1:0-3426 GCA_051646395.1 Bacteroidales bacterium | reverse complement strand
AGATCATCGTTCCAAACCTGAACCTGAAAGGATTTGATACCTCGAAACTCAATATAGAGATTTTTCCTGTCCGCAAGGTCGATGAAGCATTTCGTCAGCTTTTCGGATAAACAAAAACCAAAAACAACTATGATAAAAGAGATACAAACACGCGTAACGCCACGCGATGCCTCATCGGAAGAGCTTTTGATTCCGGCTCTCGCCCGCCAAAACGGATTCGAAGTGCGTGCGGTTCGGGGAATTCGGATTCTGAAACGATCGATCGATGCCCGTCAGCGGAACGTGATGATAAACCTGAAGGTACGGGTCTATCTGAACGAAAAACCCGCCGACGATGCTTTTACACGAATCGAATTCAAAGATGTAAGCCATTCTCCACAGGCAATCGTGGTAGGAGCAGGTCCTGCCGGACTCTTTGCGGCTCTTCGCCTGATCGAGTTGGGCATCAAGCCCATTATCATCGAAAGAGGTAAGAATGTACGCGACCGCAAAAAGGACCTTGCTCAAATCAGTCGCGAACACATCGTAAATCCGGAATCGAACTATAGCTTTGGAGAGGGTGGAGCCGGAGCTTACTCGGATGGTAAACTATATACGCGCAGCAAAAAAAGAGGTTCAGTAGACCGCATCCTCAATCTGTTGTGCCAGTATGGAGCTTCTACCGATATCCTGGCTGATGCACACCCTCACATCGGAACAGATAAACTGCCTGCAGTAATCGAAAACATTCGTGAACAGATCAAAAAATCAGGAGGTGAAGTACATTTCGAAACCAGAATGACCGACCTTATCCTTGAAGACGATCAGGTAAAAGGAATCATCACGGAAAACGGTCTGCAATTCGACGGTCCCGTGATCCTTGCCACGGGGCATTCGGCACGCGATGTGTACCATCTGCTCAACGAGCGACAAATCGAGATCGAACCGAAAGGAATTGCAGTAGGTGTCCGTCTGGAACATCCGCAACACCTGATCGACCAGATACAATATCACAACCGCGACGGGCGTGGCGAATACCTGCCGGCTGCGGAATACAGCTTCGTCACACAAGTTGACGGACGGGGTGTTTATTCGTTCTGTATGTGCCCCGGGGGCGTGGTCGTTCCTGCAGCCAGTGGGCCAAAACAAATCGTCGTTAACGGCATGTCGTCTTCATCTCGCGGTTCCAAGTGGGCCAACTCGGGTATGGTTGTCGAGGTACGTCCGGAAGATCTTCCAGATTATGCACAATATGGCAACCTATGTATGATGAAATTTCAGGAAGACCTCGAATATCAGACATACATCAACGGAAATTCGAAACAGACGGCTCCCGCTCAACGAATGAAGGATTTTGTCGATAAAAAAATGTCGGGCGATCTGCCACCGAGCTCATATGCACCGGGATTGGTTTCATCTCCGCTCCACTTTTGGATGCCGGAATTCATCGCCAACCGTTTGCGTGAAGGGTTTAAGACATTCGGTCGTTCAGCCAAAGGCTTTCTGACCAACGATGCCCTGATGATTGCAATGGAAACACGCACCTCAGCGCCGGTACGTATTCCGCGTTCACCGGAAACCCTATCCCACCCTGTCGTATCCGGATTATATCCGTGCGGAGAAGGGGCCGGATTTGCAGGAGGAATCGTTTCAGCCGCAATCGACGGCGAAAGATGCGCTGATGCTGTAGTCAACCATTTCTGGCCTAAAGCAGAATAATATACTTAAAATAACAAACGAACCCATCGGTCATTTGCCTGACTGATGGGTTCGTTTGTTATTTTTAATCCGAGGCTATCAACCAACGATTCTTTTAATACGTAACTTGAGTTCCAGCGGATTGAACGGTTTAACGATATAATCTGCTGCACCTTCATTCAGCAACCTGATTTTTTCAGTTGTACTATCCTCTCCCGAAAGCATGATTACCGGAATGTGTTCATAAAGATGTTGTGATTTGATATGTTTCAAAAAATCATCACCTCGCATTTGTGGCATGCGAATATCCGACAAAATCAGATCAGGACTCCCATTACATTCTAACCATTTGAGTGCCTCATGGGGATTCTCCATCCATTCCACTTCATATTCTTTTTGTAATGATATCTTCACAACCCTGGCAACTGCCTCATTGTCGTCAATAATCAGTATTTTATTGGTTTTTTCTTTGTTAATTTCCATAATGGAATCATGGTGTTATATTTACCTTTCAAGTAGCTATTTTAAACAACGGTGGCAATTTTATAAATATTACGGTTAGCAAGCAATAATCGTGTGTTTATTTGAGTTATATTTAATTAACCAAAGATTGAAAACAACCAAGTTGTTAACTATTGCAAAATAAATATCACATCTCTTGCACGTCAAAATAAATACATTACCTTTGCAACGCAATCGGGAATTAAAACCCATTGCAACTGTCCTGGAGAGATGGCAGAGTGATCGATTGCAGCGGTCTTGAAAACCGCCGTACTGAAAGGTACCGGGGGTTTGAATCCCTCTCTCTCCGCTGAAAGCGCTGAAAACAAAAGTTTTCAGCGCTTTTTTTTATTTGCCCGTTCCCTCTCTCCCTAGAAAATATCTGTGACAAATTCACTGTAATGAGTATTGGATATATCCCAGCCTTGCACATACCTCAATAGCGGCGTATCACTTTACTCCCTACACTCATGCCACAAGCTTTTATTATGAGAAGATTATCCGTCTCATTTAATTATATATTAACAGACTGTCCATAATTCGGAGACCACCATATTCCGACCTCAAACCCCAAAAACAAAACCTTCTTCCCTACAAATAGAAGAAGAAGGTTGATCTGTAGTTTTGCTTATAGCTTTTACACAAAATTCAATCACTATTTATCTTTTCGAAACAAAACTTTCACCGAAGCAATCAAGAAAGGCAATGCACCGAAGAAAATAAAAACTAAATCGCCCGGCATCCTAAACCATCCGATCAACTTCATCGGATGACTGTTGACAAACTCCATGCTTCTTGCGTGCCAGTAACCATTTTGCACAGCATCCTTTATTTGCATAAAGCCACTAGGGAGCAAGCTCAAAACCAACATCATCATTAGTCCTATATTCATCCCCCAAAATGCAACACGAATAAACTTTTCTACCTTTTGCCAGTTTTGATCCGAGCACACCTCTCTTAAGATAAACACCCCTAAAGACAATGACAACATACCAAAAACACCAAACATTGATGCATGCCCATGATTGGGAGTCAAATACGTTCCAATTTCGAAGTAACTAACAATAGGCAAATTGATAAGAAAACCGAATACCCCTGCACCCAGGAAATTCCAGAATCCGACAGCCATTAAATAACGGATTGTCCATTTATGACGAAAACCGGACCCATCAGACGTTTCAACTTTTTGTAATTTCATAAAGGAGTATCCCTCGAGGGTAAGTAATACAAGCGGCACGACTTCAAGAG
>JBOFCW010000306.1:0-9419 GCA_051646395.1 Bacteroidales bacterium | reverse complement strand
TCGAACATCTGGGGATCGCAGTAAAAAACCTGGAAGCAGCTATTCCATATTATGAAAATATTCTGGGATTGAAATGTTATTCTATCGAAGAAGTTCCTTCACAAAAGGTAAAAACAGCTTTTTTCAAAATCGGACAAACTAAAATCGAATTACTTGAACCGACAAGCGAAGAATCTCCGATTGCAAAATTCATTGAAAAACGTGGCGAAGGTGTACATCACATTGCATTCGCAACGGACAATCTGCCGGCAGCACTTGCAGAAGCAGAAGAAAAAGGAGTACAATTAATTGACAAAGCCCCACGAGGAGGAGCTGAAGGCCTTGAAATTGCCTTTCTACATCCTAAATCGACTCAAGGTGTTTTGACTGAACTTTGTTTCGATCCAAATAAATAACACCACTCTTTTTATTTTATCTCCTCCGATTTATCTAATTATTAAGAAAGACAATATGAGTAATCAGCTTGAAAAAGTGAAAGAATTGATTGCCTTGCGCGAACAAGCCCGTCTAGGGGGTGGTGAAAGACGCATCGAATCACAACATAAAAAAGGAAAATACACTGCTCGCGAACGCATCGCTATGTTGCTTGACGAAGGCAGTTTCGAAGAAATCGACATGTTTGTACGACACAGAAGTACAAACTTCGGAATAGACAAAGAGAGTTATCTGGGTGATGGTATCGTTACGGGAAGCGGAACGATCGAAGGACGTCTGGTTTATGTTTATGCACAAGATTTTACCGTATTCGGAGGATCGCTATCAGAAATGCTTGCAGCTAAGATCTGTAAGATTATGGATCAGGCCATGAAAATGGGAGCACCGGTAATCGGCATCAACGATTCGGGTGGCGCGCGTATTCAGGAGGGCGTAAATGCTCTTGCCGGATATGCGGAGATATTCCAACGCAATATTCTTGCCTCGGGTGTAATTCCTCAGATTTCAGGAATCTTCGGTCCTTGTGCGGGTGGCTCGGTATATTCACCTGCCTTAACAGACTTCAATATCATGACAAAAGGAACATCATATATGTTTCTTACCGGACCTAAGGTTGTAAAAACGGTTACAGGAGAAGATGTGACACAGGAACAACTCGGTGGTGCTAGCGTACATGCCTCTAAATCGGGTGTTGCCCATTTTGCCGTTGATAATGAAGAAGAAGGTCTGAATTTGATTCGTAAGCTGATCAGTTTCATGCCGCAAAACAATATGGAGGAAGCTCCGATGATTGCGTGCGAGGATCCGATCGATCGTCTGGACGATGGATTGAATGAAATAATACCTGATTCTCCAAACAGATCGTATGATATGTATGAAGTAATCGGAGCAATTGTTGACAACGGTGAGTTCCTTGAAGTACATAAAGATTATGCACAAAATATCGTAGTGGGATTTGCTCGTTTCAACGGTATGTCTGTCGGGCTTATCGCAAATCAACCGAAAGTGATGGCAGGTTGTCTGGATAGCAACGCATCCCGCAAAGCAGCTCGTTTTGTTCGCTTTTGCGATGCCTTCAATATCCCTCTGGTTACATTGGTTGATGTTCCTGGATTCCTACCGGGTACGGGCCAGGAATACAACGGTGTTATTCTGCATGGGGCAAAACTTCTTTATGCATATGGAGAGGCTACTGTTCCTAAAGTTACGGTTACTTTACGAAAATCATATGGTGGAGCCTATTGTGTGATGAGTTCGAAACACCTACGCGGAGATGTGAATTATGCCTGGCCAACTGCCGAAATCGCTGTTATGGGACCATCTGGTGCTGTTGAGATTATTTTTGCTAAAGAAGTAGCGGCATCTGAAAATCCGGCTGCTGCTCAGGCAGAGAAAGAGGAGGAATACCGCAAGGCATTTGCTAATCCGTACAATGCTGCGAGATATGGATATATCGACGATGTGATTGAACCAAGAAACACACGCTTCCGTATTATCCGTGCACTTCAGCAACTTCAGACTAAGAAACTGACTAATCCGGCAAAAAAACACGATAATTTACCATTGTAAACGTTGATCTTATGTTAAAACACAAAACAGGAATCTTTCTCCTGCTGGCAGCTCTTTGGATGCCCTTCGTGAAAGCTCAACGGCACACTGATCTTGTTATCAACGAAGTGCTAAGCAACAACCAGAACAATTACATGGATCGTTTCGGTTGTCGTGGGTCATGGATTGAGATTTACAACAAATCAGCAGGAACTGTAAACATTGCCGGTTGTTATCTGACTACAGACAAGAATAATCTGAAAATGTATCCAATTATCAAAGGAGACATGCGCACAAAAATACATCCGCATCAGCGTATCGTATTTTATTGCAATTCAGAAGTTGAACACAGCATTTTTCACACGAATTTCTCCCTGAATCCGACATCTTCAAACTATATTGCTTTGGTAAGTGCAAATGGGCTCGATATCATCGACGAAGTGAATGTGCCAGTCCTGAATCCGGATCAAAGTTGGGGGACAAAGTATGATGGAGACAAAGATTCGCGTACATTTTTGGCCAAAGCGACTCCTGATGCCGCCAACTATATTGACCTTGGAAGCACATCGGTTCAAAAATTCAAGTTAAATGACCCATTTGGAATAAGTATGGCATTAACTGCAATGGGCGTGGTTTTCTGTGCATTGCTTTGCTTGTTTATCTGCTTCAAAGTAATCGGACGAATTGCTATCATCTTAACAAGAGCTCGTTCTCGTAAAGCTGCAGGCCTGCCGAAAGGTGCAGATGTAGATCATCCGGAAGTTTCCGGTGAAGTTTACGCTGCCATTGCTATGGCCTTGCAATTAAACGATGATGATGCTCATGATTATGAAGATACTGTTCTTACAATGGACAGAGTGGAAAAACGATATTCTCCATGGTCATCTAAATTATATGGTCTACGTGAAAATCCTCACAAACGTTAATTTCGGAATTCATCCATATTGAAATCAAATCGCATTATTTACCTCACGTTGCATTATCCGACAAAGGGTATTTACAGTGCATTTGGCATTAGTGTAAATAAATGATTATATATAATGGAACGGCCATAACTCGTTAAAAGTTGAGATGCCCAATAAAAGTTATATAATGGCGTATTTTTACATTAAGGTCAAAAATTAAATTATACATAAATGAAAGACTATAAATTCACTATCAACGGCAATATTTACAAAGTAAGCATCACTAGTATTGATGAAAATATTGCCAACGTGGAAGTCAATGGTACTCCCTATAAAGTAGAGATGGACAAACCAGCTAAAAAGCAGATCCGCCCATTGACAAAACCACAAAAAGCCCCGACTACTTCATCTGGCGAACCTGTCGTAAGTCGTCCGGTACAGTCGAATGATCCGGGTACGATCTGTTCCCCGCTACCTGGTGTTATCGTTTCTATCGACGTAGCAATAGGAACAGCCGTAAAACGTGGACAAAAAATCGCTGTACTTGAGGCCATGAAAATGGAAAACAATATCCTAGCCGATCGCGACGGAGTTGTTACGGCGATCAATGTAAACAAAGGAGATTCTGTATTAGAAGGTGCTGGACTTGTAATTATCGGATAATATGGGAGATAGCTTTTTTTCATTTTTAGGCGGGAATATAATGGAATTCCTGTCTTATACAGGATTCGCAAACGTAGAAGTGGGCAATCTGGTCATGATTCTTTTCGGCTTTTTATTCATTTATCTCGCCGTATCGAAAGAATTCGAACCATTATTGCTTATTCCGATCGGTTTTGGTATCCTGCTGGGTAATATCCCGTTCAAAGATGCAGGTCTTGAAATCGGGGTCTATGAAGATGGATCAGTATTGAACATTTTATTCGATGGAGTTGCAAGAGGTTGGTATCCGCCATTGATTTTCCTTGGTATAGGAGCCATGACAGACTTCTCATCTTTGATTGCAAATCCGAAACTGATGCTGGTTGGTGCTTCTGCCCAATTTGGTATCTTTGGAGCTTATGCCATTGCCCTGGCTTGTGGATTCGAACCGGATCAGGCTGCCTCAATCGGTATTATCGGGGGAGCGGACGGACCAACGGCGATTTTCCTATCGTCAAAACTGGCTCCGAATCTGATGGGTGCTATTGCAATTTCTGCTTATTCATACATGGCTCTCGTACCGGTGATTCAACCTCCTGTCATGCGCCTACTGACAACGCATAAGGAACGATTGATCAAGATGAAATCTCCTCGCGTAGTTTCTCAAACAGAGAAGATCATCTTCCCTATCGCAGGTTTGTTACTGACTTGTTTCATCGTTCCTACCGGCTTACCGTTATTGGGGATGCTGTTTTTGGGTAACTTATTGAAAGAATCAGGCGTTACCCGCCGTTTGGCAGAAACAGCAAAAGGGCCGATGATCGATATCGTAACCATCCTATTGGGTACAATGGTAGGCGCCTCTACTCAGGCCTCTCACTTTCTGACACCAAGTTCTATCTTTATCTTCCTTATCGGTGCTCTTTCATTTGTAATAGCAACTGCTTCGGGGGTATGTTTTGTAAAGATATTCAACTTGTTCTTGAAAGATGGTAATAAGATTAATCCGCTGATCGGAAATGCGGGCGTATCTGCCGTACCGCATTCTGCCCGTATTTCACAGAAACTCGGATTAGAATATGATCCTTCGAACTACTTGTTAATGCATGCCATGGGACCGAATGTAGCCGGTGTTATTGGTTCGGCTGTTTCTGCCGGAGTACTACTTGGATTCCTCGGATAAGAACCGGATATATCATTTATAGAAAGGATGGGAAAAGATTCCCATCCTTTTTTTGTAAAACATAACAACAATATATTTTACAGGATTAAAAGTAAAACTCCTGCTTATACGAGAGTATCTTTTTTATATTAATATTATTTTTGTGTAAATATTATTCTTTTAAAGCATGCTATCACTATTCGGATTGTCGACCATACAATTACTTATTACATCAGTAATCCTGATTTTATTTTTCATACAATTGTTTTATTATCTGTATTTCTATATGCAGCCGCTATATCGGATTAAAGCAGAGGAGAGACATCAAATACATTATAATCAGACACAGCCGGGTGTTTCGGTCGTCATTTATGCCAATAATGACTCAGAACAACTTCAGGCGAATTTATCCGCATTCCTTGAACAGGACTACCCTGACTATGAAGTTATCGTCGTGAATGACGGTTCTTCTGACGAATCGGAACAAGTTCTTTCAGACTTCGAAAAGAAGCATTCCCATCTTTATCATACGTTTCTTTCTGAAGAAGCACGTAATTTGAGCCGGAAGAAGCTCTCTTTAACACTGGGTATCAAAGCATCCCGCAATGAAATCATACTGCTTGCGAATGCAAACTGCAGGCCGGCATCTTCGGAATGGATTAAAAATATGGTTCGTAATTTCACCGATAAAACCGACGTCGTATTGGGATATACCCGATTTGAATACAAAAAAGGATTTGGAGAACGTTATATTGCATTTGATTTACTTTTACGCTCAATTCGTTTTCTCGGATATGCATTGGTTGGAAAACCCTATCTGGGAGAAGGTTCAAATATGGGATATCGCAAATCCGTTTTTTTTCGTCATAAGGGTTTTGCAAAATACATGCATTTACATATCGGTGATGATGAACTTTTTGTAAATCAGATTGCGAAGAAATATAACACCAAAGTGGAGCTATCGGAAAAAGCTTCCATGATAGCCCATTATGAAAAAAATTCGGAAGGATGGTGTTATTTGAAAAGAAATACAGCCTTTACTGCTTCCTTCTACCGGTCTGCTTCCAAATGGATTTTTGGCTTCGAGAGCATGAGTCGATATCTTTTCATTGGTTTCGCACTAACAGGTATTTTGGCATTTCATCGTAATCCTGTTTTACTCGTATCAATTTGTTCACTAATCGTGATACGATGGATCTTACTGGGTTTATTCTGGTATCAGACAGGCAAAAAAACAGGCACGCGCCGTTTTCTTCTTTGCGTACCTGTATTTGAATTGATCGATCCGTTGACGAATCTATTTTTTAAAGCTTCTTCTTTTTTCACTCGAAAAAGAAATTATACCTGGCGATTGTAATTTACAGTCGCCTTTTTTAATCGAAACGAATTGCATTGACAGGATTCATCTTCGATACAATATAAGAAGGGCCAAGAAGCACAAGCATCGAAATAATAACCGTTGCTATATTCAGAAACAAAACAAAAAACCAGTTTATTTCGACAGGCACCGCATCCAGATAATATGTTTCCGGATCTAATTTCAGGAAATGAGTGTATTTTTGAATCAAACAGATTCCAAGTCCTGCGATATTTCCCCACAAAAGACCTTTTCCGATAAGAAAAAGTGCCACATATAAAAAGACTTTACGTATTCCTAAATTGGAATAACCCAAAGCCTTGAGGATACCGATCATATTCGTTCGTTCCAAAATCAGGATCAGCAACCCGGAAATCATCGTAAAAGAAGCTACTAACGACATCAGGATCAGAATGACCCATACATTCATATCCAACAAATCGAGCCATGAAAATATCTGTGGATTAAGCTCCTTGACAGATCTGACATAATAAGCATTTCCATAACGATCCTGCTTATTGAGAAGTTGAAAATATAAATCATCCGAAATTTCATCTACCCGATCATAATCATTCACAAATAGTTCAAGACCACTCACCTGATCAGGTTGCCATCCATTCAAACGCTGTACGTGACGTAAGTCTGAGACAAGAAATAATTTATCATAATCGGTAAAATCAGTTTGATAAATTCCGGCAATTCGAAATTTGCGCGCTCGAATATTGTCCTGGATAAAATAGGTATAAAAACTATCACCCAGCTTCAGATGCATTTTATCTGCGATATAAGTCGAAATCAGAACATCATTGGACGTTACGGAGTCTGAAAGATGCAAAATATCACCTTGTTTCAAATTTTTCCGAAAGAAGTCCCAGTTATATTCTTCCCCTACTCCTTTGAGCACAATCGCCATAAATGCCGAATCGGTTTTTAAAACCCCGGGCTTTGTACCATATCGTTCTATAAAAGAAATATCCGGATTACCAGCCAGAGCTTCAATTAATGAATCAGTTGCAGCTATTGGTTGGGTTTCGAAAGTGGTATTGCTATCAAAATTCGTCACCTGAATGTGCGAACCGAAACCGATCACTTTATCTCGAATCTCTTTTTTAAAACCGATAACAATGGCAACAGCAAGAATCATCACTGCCAAACCAACAGCAATTCCGGCTACCGCTATACGAATAGCAGGAGAGGAAATTTTTTTATTATCTCCTTCCCTGCTAAAATGAATGCGTCGGGCTATAAATAATTCCAGACTCATATGAATGATATTAAACGGTTCTACCAGGATATGCCTCAAGAGCCTTTTCCAAAACAATCAACGCTTTCTGTAAATCATCTTTTTTCAAGACATAGGCAATACGAACCTGGTTTTTGCCTAAATTAGGAGTCGTATAAAATCCAGAAGCTGGTGCCATCATTACAGTTTGGCCTTCATACTGAAAATGTTCCAAACACCAGGCACAGAACTTCTCAGCATCATCTACAGGCAATTTCGCTACAGTATAAAAGGCTCCCATCGGTATAGGAGTATAGCATCCCGGAATCCGATTGAGTCCGTCAACTAAGAATTTGCGTCGCTCAACATACTCGTTATAGGTGTCAAGCATATATTCATCCGATGCATCCAATGATGCTTCAGCAATCAACTGGCCAATCAAAGGCGGACTTAAACGTGCCTGGCAGAACTTCATGACACTATCTCTCACTTCCTTGTTTTTGGTTACCAATGATCCGATTCTGATACCGCATTCACTATAACGTTTTGAAACTGAATCAATCAAAATTACGTGATTTTCAATATCCTTCAAATGGAATGCAGAAATGTAAGGGGCACCTGTATAACAGAACTCTCGATATACCTCATCCGAAAAAAGAAAAAGATTATATTTCTTTACCAGATCACGAATCTGATTCATTTCCTTTTGAGTATAAAGATATCCGGTCGGATTATTCGGGTTACAAATAAGAATACCTTTTGTCCGTTCGGTTATCAATTCTTCGAAACGTTCGAATGAAGGCAACGCAAATCCTTCCTCTATAGAAGATGGTATAGTTTTGATCACCGCACCCGCTGAAATAGCAAATGCCATGTAATTGGCGTAAGCCGGTTCGGGAACAATGATTTCATCACCCGGATCAAGACAGGCCATAAAAGAAAACAATACAGCTTCAGATCCCCCTGTGGTAATGATTATATCTTCAACATCCACATTGATATTGAATTTAGAATAATAGCCCACCAGCTTTTCGCGAAAACTACGAATCCCCTCACTCGGACTGTATTCCAGAATCGAACGGTCAATTTTCTTAAGTGCATCTAATGCAACCTGCGGTGTTGGTAAATCGGGCTGGCCGATATTCAAATGATAAACGTTGACGCCACGAGCCTTAGCATCATTTGCCAAAGGCACCAATTTACGAATTGGGGAAGCAGGCATTTTTATCCCGCGATCAGATATGATTGGCATTATATATTAATTAACTTGATAGTTTTATTGACTTTTGATAAACGGCAAATTTACACTCTTATGACCTATCTCGCAAAAAAAATAATTTATTTTCAGATAGGTTCAGAAAAAGATTTTCTCATTTGATCATATAAATCACCAAACAACTCCTTATTTCTGTCTCTTAAAGGGTAATCACGCAATGGCAATAACGGATAAACTTTTATCTCAGAACCGATCACTTTCAATGGTTTTGCACAAATTTCATTAAATGATTTCGGGTTCACAGGCTGATAATAAGGCATCAAATCCTGCATACCGGTACGGCGCGGTTCTGCTCCTGCTATAAAAGCATCACAAGACTCAACCAATCCTGATTTTTGCAGCCAGTAGTTCGTTTGTTGTGACAAAGCTATAATCACTTCTATTTCGGGATGTTGCTCAAGAATCCATTTAATATGCTCAACACCCTTGAGGGCAAACTTCTCCGGAATTAATGTGCGTTTTCCTTTTGCTGGTCGTGGTAATGTATCATTACAAAGACACGTTACATATATTTCATCCACAAAATATTTATAACTTGTCAATTCCTTTATCATATCAAAAAGATTCTTTGCTTCCGTATAGCGACTTCGTTCGCCCAGATCGGTCGGTTTCTTTCTAAAATAATAATCGGTAAACATTACATATTGTGGCAACTGTTCTGACCATTGTAAATTCGGGTCTTCTCCGATAACCAGCATTTTTGCCGGCAATTCCGGTTTCCAGTCTTTCGATCTCATTCTTTCTTTTTTAATTAATATCCGGCTAAGGTACAATAATATATTCAACCATAGGCTCTCGGTCGATGCATTCAGGTGGTTTCCCGGTTGCAAACATCTTTATTTTTAATTTAGTTTTGATATTTGTTTAAAAAT
>JBOFCW010000304.1:0-3402 GCA_051646395.1 Bacteroidales bacterium | reverse complement strand
AGATTCCCGTTTATGCAAGTCAGATAAATCTATCAAATTTAACCCTCTTTCTTATGGTGAATACAAATGTATCACATCTGCAATGCCTGATAAGGCCTTATTTTCAGGTGATTATAAACTTTTGTGTAAGCCTAAAAACCAGTATACCATTACTCAAAATATATTTATTTCAGATTTCAAGTTGATGGTAAAAGTTCTTCCTCAAAAGAGAATCCAGTTGTTGGTTGTACATCGAATTAGCGGAAAGCCCATAGAAGGGGTTTGTATTGCCTGTTCATTTAAAAAAATAGGTAGCTCTCAAAATACATTCTTGCAAAAAGTCGAAACTGACACAAATGGTATCGCCTGTTTAAATTATGAAAATTCTGGCACTTATTTATTTAAATGCCAAAAAGGAGCGGATTCTTTTCTGCCGGAAATGAACGTTTTTGCTTCGGCTAATGAAATACAATCTACCCTCAATCCATCGAAAGAAGAAATTACGTTTTATACAGACCGTTCGGTGTATCGCCCTGGACAGGCCGTTTTTTTTAAAGGGATTTATTATCATACTAGCAACAAATGCTTAGTGGCTCTTTCTGGAAAAACATTAGCCATTGAACTTATCAATCAACACGGAGAAAAAATACAAACCCTCTCACTGACTACAGATCATTTCGGTGCTGTTTCTGGCGAATTTATCATCCCTGCAAATGGGCTGAATGGCAGCTATCAGATCCAGTCGAAAGAGGGTCGATGCCGATTTGAAGTTGCAGAATACAAGCGACCAACCTTTGAAGTGATACTTCAACAACCAACCATACATTACAATGAGGGAGATAGTATTACGCTAAATGGTATGGTGAAAAATTATTCGGGTATAGGATATGGCAATTCCAATGTAGAATATGAAGTCAGTTATATGCTCCCATGGAGATTCAGGAATTCAGAATTTGTTGCTTCAGGAGCTGTCAAAACCAAGTCAGATGGTAGTTTTCAGTTGCAATTTGAATCCTCAACTATTCAAAAAGGTGGTTGGTACCAGGTCAGAGCCATAGCTACAAGTCAAACCGGTGAAACACAGGATAAAACCATTCTAATTCCTTTGTCAGCAACACAATATAATGTAACGATTCCGACTTCTTCTTTTCAGGAAAATTATTTTAGGTCTGATATAACACAAAATTTCTGGAATATAACCAAACCGACTTCTCTTACAATTTCAGTTACTGATCTAAATGAAAAGCTAGTGTCTTTACCCGGAGAATTAATCTTCTATCGATTGAATCCAGATACCCTCGCATATCCTGAAATTCGAAAAGATACGACCCGGGTGTTGTGTAAGAAACTAGCATTTCAATCAAATCAGGCATTCAATGCTTCGACTTCAGAGCTCACTCCCGGAGCGTATGAACTGGAAGCCCGAATAACCGATTCAACAGGAGTGGTTTCTATTGATAAGCAAATCGTTGTGATTGCCGATCCTAAAAGTAAGAAACTTCCAATTGTGACACAATCATGGGTTTGGATGGAAACGACGTCTGTTTTGCCCGGAAGCACCGTTTCTGTTTATTTCGGTTCTTCTGCTAAAAATGTATATCTATTTTGTCAGTTGTTTATTGCAGAAGGATTAGAAGAAACAAAACTTGTCAATATTTCTGATGAAATCACATATATAGAGATTCCGTTTAAACAATTTTATGGATCAAACTTTAACCTCGAAATGATGTATGTCAAGGAGAATACAGTCATAACCGAACAGGTGATCATCCAAGAAAAAGAACCGAACCGGAATCTTTCGATTTTTAAAGAGAGTTTCAGAGACAAGTTATTGCCGGGTACAAATGAAACATGGGCATTCTCTGTGCGCGATTCAGACGGAGATCCCGTTCAAGCACAAATATTGGCAAGTATGTATGATATTTCGTTAAACGAAATTATGGCCGAGAATCAATGGCAAAAGTCTTTCCCTTTTCTATCTATTTTTGCAGATGGTAGATATTGGCAAGTCGGATATGGTGAGAAATGGCAAAAAATGGAAAGCTGGGGTTATCAGCCTCTTTGCCCTCAATCTGAATTTGAATATGTTTCATTGAAAGATTTTTACCTATTCCCACAACAGAATATGCCTGTCAAAGCATATGGACTGAAAAAAAGTACAAAGGCGCTACAGAGGGGAAAGACAAATCAGCAAATCACAATAACAGAAGAGGATGGCTTTTTTGAAGAAGAGGTGATGTTATTTCCGCAGCAAGGAGTTTCTAAAAAACAAACAATCAATAAATTTCGAACCAATTTAAAAGAAACGGCCTTCTTTTACCCGAACTTACTGACTGATCAGGCAGGTAATGTGAAAGTCAATTTTGTAGTACCGGATGCTTTGACTCGCTGGAAAGTACGTTTACTGGCTACGACTCCCGAAATGAAATGCGGATATTGGCAAGAGGAAGTTATAACAGCCAAAGACTTGATGGTAGTCCCCAATCTGCCACGTTTTGCACGTCAAGGTGATTCAGTTTGTATTGCATCCATGATTCAAAACCAAAGTGGTAAAGCTCTTTTCGGAACCGTCAACTTGGAGATTTTTAATCCATTAGATGAAAAAATCATATATCGAAGTAATTGTTCCTTCAATTGTGAAGCGAATGCTAATGCAGAGGCTTCATTCTGTTTTAAAGTACCTGCTACTTCAGACTTAATGGCCATCCGGATTAAGGCCGTAACAGATTCATTTAGTGATGGCGAGCAACAACTGATACCGATATTACCAGCACGGACATTGGTAACGGATGCATTTCCGATTTATGTTCAGGGTAAAGGAAATTATAAGTTCCGATTTGATGAATATATGAATCAAAGATCAAATACACGTGAAAACTTAAGTTATACGGTGGAATATACAGGAAATCCGGCTTGGTATGCTATTCAGGCTTTACCGGTATTGAGCGATATCAGCATTCGGTCGGCAACTAATGCCATAGCCTCCTTTTATGTAAATACCCTGGCCAATTACATCGCATCTCAAAAGACAGATATTCGGAAAGCGGTTGAATGGTGGAACAATAATAAAAAAGAAAAATCTTTTGTTTCTGCACTTGAGAAAAATGAGCAATTAAAGCAAACGCTTTTATCAGAAACCCCATGGGTAATGAAAGCAGCCGGTGAATCAGCTAATATGCAAGCTCTTTCTCTTTTATTTGATACAAATCGTTTAAACCAGCTTCAAACAGAGGCATTTTTATTACTCACATCCTTACAAAATGAAGATGGTGGTATCGCCTGGTTTACTGGAATGCCATCCTCTTTGCTTGAAACGCTAAATGTTCTGGAAGGATTCAGTCAATTGGTATCATTGGACGCATACGAACCCAACCAAGAAGTGCGTGTGTTGCAGATGAGTGCAATCAACTATTCAGACAAACA
>JBOFCW010000302.1:0-4547 GCA_051646395.1 Bacteroidales bacterium | reverse complement strand
TATATTTCATCTGTATATATTTTATTTTTTCATTAAAGTCAGATGCGCCATTTATATACATTTTGTTGGGTATCTCAACTTTAGGTGAGTTATGGCGATTTCATCAAGAATAGACAGATAAGCAAGAGCTCTACTATCTGTCTATTCTTTTGTTTAATCTTATTATGCAAAAGACAACGGCTCAAACACGATTCAGGAGGAATATTTTGCCTTCAGACGCCGATTTTCTCTTGTCACCAAAAATACACCTGTAAAAATCAGCAATGTCGACAGAAGTTGACTCCATTCAAAAAAAGCTTGTCCTAACAATACAGCTACAAATGAAGCTATAATGGGAACCTCATAGTCATACATCGCAACTGTAGTCGTTTGCAGATGCCTCAGTGCGAACGGGATCAAAAAATAAGTTAGTCCGGTAGGAAAAACCAAAACAAAGATTACTACCATTAACGGTTTCCAATGGATTTCCGGATCTATCGCAGGGAGTTTAAATCCAAAAAGGGCAGAGAGAGGCACAGACAATAAAAATGCACCCAAAAACATCCATTTAAGGATAGAAATGGTAGAATACTTATTCACAAATCGCTTGTTTACGATGAGATAAAATCCGTATGACAAAGCACTCATCAAACACAACAGATTCCCTAACACGGTATCATTTCCTGTTGGCGTTTTATGTTGGAAAAGTATAATCATCCCGGTTCCGGCAATTCCTAAAAACATGCCAAACAACTTTAGTTTGCTTATCCTTTCCTTGAAAAAAAGCATTGCTAAACCTAAAACGATCAAGGGCATTGTTGACATAATCAATGAACTATCTATGGGAGATGACTTCATTACACCAAGCAAATAAAAAGAAATATAGGCCGTTAAACTAAAGGCACCTCCCGTCATAAGAATAAGAATGTCTTTTTTTTCCATCCTTTTTGACTGCCCGAAAAACGACAAAAGCCAAAAAAGAATGCAACCAAAAGCAGTACGGATCAACAACATTGCAAAAGGGCTACTCCATTCGGGCAATAGATATTTTTGTGCATTTACATTCAATGCATTAAACATTTCTGCCAGGAATATGGCTAAATGAGCTTTGACCAGGGTTGACTTCATTCAATCAGTTATTTACTATTCCAACAAACTAAAACATCTCTTGGTTTTATAAATTAACTCACGAATAGATCATTCAGATAATCAGCCAAACAGCAATGCAATGCATTAGCGTACCCAAGAGAACGAACAAGTGCCAAATAGCATGATAATAGGGATAAACTCTGTCTTTCGAATAAAAATAAGTTCCGATCGTATAGAATAATCCTTCTGATAGTATTAGTAATAGAACACTTTCAGACAAGTTTTGCCAAACTGGTTTGGCAATAAACAAAACAGACCATCCCATCAATAAATAGATACTCAAGGATAACCGGGGAAATTTGCCAAGAAAAAAAAACTTATATACACAACCTGCAAGAGCAACTACCCACAGAAAAACAAAAACACTCCAACCTAACCCACCTCCAATTGCACATAACAATATGGGAGTATAAGATGCTGCAATCAAAAAATAAATATTGATATGATCCAGATACCTTAAATTCATTTTCAATTTTCCGGGCAAAACCCAGTGATAGATAGCGGAGGCTGAATACATCAAAAATACCGAAACAGAAAAGACCAGGGCAGCTAATAGGGAAACCCATGAGGATCCGATACTTTTCCCAATTAGCAAAATACCAAAAATCAATGAAAAAATCATTCCGGAGAAGTGAGTGAATGTATTGGCTATTTCTTCTTTACTTTGTTTAAAAAGCATGGCGTATAATTTTACCCCAAACATAAACAAAAGAAAAACGATACATAGAAAAACAATACATTTTTTTGAATATAGAATAAAAGTATAGTTCTTTGCTTCATAAATAAAACCCTTTTCTTTATCGATTCTTTGTTGTATCGATAATTTACCATCAAACAAAACCATTTATCACTTATGCCAACATTACGTTTTCATGCGGTTGATGCTGAAAAAATTCTTCCTGTATCGGATTCTTTATTAAAGGAACTTATGAGAGTATATAAGCTTCCTGCCGATCATTTTAATTTAGAAATAATCCCGTCTCAATTTATTGTCAATGGATCATTAAAAGATGGATTTCCAATCGTAGAAGTATGCGCTTTTCAACGTACGTATGACATTCAGGATGAGGTTGCGATTATTGTATATCAACATCTTAAAAATGCAGGCTATGAAGATTCAGAATTATACTTTTCCTATCCCAATCCAAGAGGTTATTACGGCAACGGTCAACATTATTAAATCATTGCATAAAAAAAGCAGCAGCAGGAAATCCCCCTACTGCTGCTTTTTCATTAAATAATAAACTTATTGTGCATTTTCAATCATTTGTTGATTTGCTGTCACCCAAATTTCTACACGTCTGTTTTCGGCACGTCCCAGAGATGTTTTATTCGAACCAATCGGATTTTTCCATCCCTTACCGATTGCTTTCATTCTGGTTGGATCCACTCCTTGAGCAGCCAGATAATCCATCACATTCTGAGCTCTGTCCATTGACAAATCCAGATTATATTCAGCTGTTCCTGTTTTACTTGCATAACCGACGATCGTTACATCCGTTTCCGGAAAATTATTCAGATTGGCTGCCAATTTGTTTAACAATAATTTCGCCTTCGGACTCAATGTCGCAGAATTCACTTTATATAATAACAAGTCATTCAACCCCAACCAAATTGCATCCAGACTATTCTGGTCCGGAACTATACCCACTTCAATAAGCGTATCAACCTTATTTTCCGCAACTTCAACGATCTCCCAACCATTCACCAGCTCGGTTTGTTGATTTTTCATTTGCTCATTTACGTTGGTCGTAATCTCCATGGTAATTGGAATAGCAACAATAGCCCCGATTGTTGTATCATTCGGCATCGGTGCCTGAACATTTTGCGCTGTTTGTGCTGTAACAGAAGTTGTTGCCATCATCATCCCTGCAAAAATGAAAGCCATCGCTCCATAAAATAATTTTTTCATAATCTCATTTCAAGTTTAGTTGTTATAAATAAAGACAAACATCTTCACCATTTATCTTCTTAAAAACATACTTAAAAAGAGCTTGGTTCACAGCTACAAGCTGTTTATTTCTATATTCAGGAATATTTAAGTTCTTCATTCAATCATTATTAAATAGTATCTTTACAAAAAAAATATTTATGGATAAAATCGAATATTACAATCAGTTTGAAAACAAGATTGTAGAAATATTATTGAAGCAAGCCAGGGATAAAGGTTATATAGGCGATCATTTATTAGAAGCAGACGAGCTGAATGAGAAATGGCATGAAATGGCACCCGAATACATGGTTGATGCTGTTCCTGAAATTGCAAAGTATCCCATGGTTGCTATTGCCTGGGCTGCATATCTGGGTATGGGACTGGCTGCCGCCTGGGATGGAGCTTGGGAAGAGTATGCAAATAAAAAAGATCTTTATCAATCCTTTGTCTCTCCACGGGGCTTCGATTATATGGATGAATACATCATGGAAAAATGCATGGGAATAGCTCTTGATTCTAAAGAGTATAAAGACATTGTTAGTTTTTATCAACATCTTGCAGAAACGGCTCTTTCTTTGATTCACAAAGAAAATATTGAACCGCAAAGTGTTGACGCGTTCCAAATTTTCGCAAGAACA
This sequence comes from Bacteroidales bacterium, assembly GCA_051646395.1. Taxonomy (GTDB): domain Bacteria; phylum Bacteroidota; class Bacteroidia; order Bacteroidales; family JAUNSR01; genus JAUNSR01. The sequence goes on along the minus strand of JBOFCW010000302.1, from coordinate 848 downwards.
ACAAAAGTTTTCTTCAGAATTGGCGTATCGGTCGCTCTTAAACTTCTGGGATATAAATACGAAAAAATGACCATACCGGAAGCCTGATTAAAAATAACTTCTGTCAGATGCAGATAAAGAATATTATTTGCATCTGACATTTATTTATTCTCCTGATTCTTTTAGTCTGATGAATACTTCATCCAAATTCCATTTATTCCATTCTTCTATCAGCGATATCCCTTTGCCGGATAAGTTTACATTTCCGTTCCATTATACTCCCCATCCACTCTGCATTTTAGCAGTTAACCAAACTATAACCTACATCGAAAGTCAGGTGCAATGGCATTCGGAGCTACAAAAAGGCAAAATGTTCGGCGTAATGGTTGTTCGAAATAACAACCGGGAAATTGGTTTCATCGCTGCATTTTCTGGTAATCTGGAACATTCCAACAATCACAACTATTTTGTTCCTCCGGTTTATGACCTGCTCAATCCGGAAGGATATTTCAAAGAAGAGGAAAAAAAAATCTCGGACCTAAACACGGATATCCTACAAATTGAAAAAAACGAAGAGTATTTACTGCTTCAAAAGAAATATTCCGATATTCAAGCTCAGGCCAAAGAAACGATGGCTCAAGCTCGTCTGGAATTAAAAGAAGCAAAAATAAGAAGAGAGGCTCGCAGACAGGAAACAATTTCCGACCTAGAATCAGCGCAAATGATCCGCGAAAGTCAGTTTCAGAAAGCTGAATTCAAAAGACTTTAAAAACGACTGGCTTTAGAAGTTTCGGAAATTGAAAAGGAAATTGATCCATTTTTCAAGCGTATCGGTCAACTCAAAAATGAACGAAAAAAACGCTCTGCCA
>JBOFCW010000192.1:0-2994 GCA_051646395.1 Bacteroidales bacterium | reverse complement strand
GATGAAAGAGATAAAGGTTGCGGCCGATCCACAGAATCGCTTAAACCCGGGTGTGCTGATCAATTCAGATCCGCAGGCTCATTTGGAAGATATTAAAGAAATGACTGTTTTTGACGGAGGAAAGGCTGATACATGTATTGAATGTGGTTTTTGTGAGCATGTATGTCCTTCGAGAAATGTGACCTTGACGCCCCGTCAGCGAATACAGGCGCAGCGCATTCTTAAGTATAGTAAAAACAGATACCGGTTTGCGCATATCGACAAGATACAGCATGAATACAAATATGCCGGTGAGGAGACTTGTGCCGCAGACGGAATGTGTCAGACCGTTTGTCCGATGGGTATAAATACGGCAGAGCTGACGGATACGCTTCGCGAGCAGACCCAGGGAGGAGTGATGCGTTCGCTGTTGCACCTTAGCTCCAATCATTTCGGGGCCGTGGAGAGTCTGATCAAAGGATCGCTGAAGCTGGCAGTTTCGTTCGATAAGAACGTTTCTTCGCAAGCTTTGACAAAGGGATTGTCTCTGATGCATCAGGTGTTTCCTTCGGTACCACACTGGAGCAGACATTTCCCGAAACCGCCTGTGCTGAAAGAGCGGAATCCGGATTCGCCGGATTTTGTTTATTTCCCGTCCTGTGTTACGCGTATTTTTGGAAATTCAACGCACGGGAAGGATGATTTAATGACGGTTGTATGCCGGATAGCCTCCAAGGCTTCATTCAATTTATACTTGCCGGGCGAGGTAAAAGGGTTGTGTTGTTCGCAAATATGGGAGCATAAAGGTGACCGGATCGGACAAGCACAGGTGGCGAATCACCTGATCGAACATTTCTGGAAGTGGTCGGAAGAAGGGAAGTTGCCTGTTATTTGTGATACGACCTCCTGCACGCATACCATGCTTAAAGAGTTGGTGAAAGAAGATAATATAACGATACTGTCGAAATTGAATCTGAGCCGGTTTAAGTCGCTGAAGATACTGGATCTTACTGTCTGGATTCAGGAATACGTATTGCCGAAGATAGTTGTAGGCAGGAAGAAGCAGAAGGTATTGCTTCATCCGACGTGTGCATGTGATATCATGGGTTACACTCCTGTGATGAAGGCCATTGCAGAGGTTTGTGCCGAAGAGGTGGTTATCCCTCTGAACTGGGGTTGCTGCGGAGCTTCGGGCGATAGAGGCTTTGTGTATCCCGAGTTGTCGGAGTCGGCATTGCGGGAGGAAAGAGCAGAAGTAAAAGGGCAGCAGTTTGATGGGTATTATTCATTAGCCCGGACTTGTGAGATCAATATGGAAGAGCATATGTCTTTGCCGTATGAGTCAATAGCTTATCTGGTAGATGAGGTAACTGATTGATATTTTAACATATCAAAAATGAACCTATAAATATTAAAATTCGTTTAGCCTTATAAACAGGGAAATGATAAATGATAAATGTTTAATCTTAATTCTAATTCGTAACAATGGCAATTAAAGTGAATAAAGTCGTATTGGTCGATGAGCAGGATCGCATAGTCGGAGAAATGGAAAAAATGAAGGCTCACGAAAAGGCACGACTTCACAGAGCGGTTTCTGTGTTTATTTTAAATTCGAAAAATGAATGGCTTCTTCAAAAAAGAGCTGATGGGAAATATCACTCCGGTGGTTTATGGTCGAACACCAGTTGTACACATCCCAAGTTAGGCGAAGAAAATGTAGTTTGTGCAAAAAGAAGACTAAAGGAAGAAATGGGTTTGGAAATCGATCTTCAATATCTTTTTAATTTTATCTACAAGGCAGAGCTTGACAATGCTTTGTGTGAACATGAACTTGATCATGTATTCGTCGGCATAAGTGATGAATTGCCTCAGATCAATGAAGAAGAGGTGAAGGACTGGAAATATGTTTCTTATGACACGCTGAAAAAAGAAATGGAGTCCAATCCGGATTCTTACACAGCATGGTTTAAGAAAATGCATAAAAAAGTGTACAGGCTTTTGGATGATAAGTTGAAAGACTGATCATAAAACAGGATAATCTTATTTGAAAGAATAGATTATCCTGTTTTGTTTTGATTTTTCTTTTATATCCAGTCGGGGATTTTTACTTTTGCAGGTAATAAAAACGTTGAATAGCGATGACAAAGTTAGTTATATTTGATTTAGATGGAACGCTTCTCAATACCATTGATGATTTGGCAGTGAGTACGAATTATGCGTTGACGAAACATGGTTTTCCGGAACATCCTATAAGTGCCTATAATTTTTTTGTGGGGAATGGTATCCGAAAATTAGTGGAGCGGGCTTTGCCTGAAAATAAAAGAGATGATGCGACCGTAAAAACGGTCTTGAAGGATTTTGTTTCTTATTATGACAAGCATAGTACAGTGCTTACACGTCCGTATGACGGGATTAAAGAACTGATGGTCGAATTGACCCAATCGGGGATTTCGATGGCTGTAGCTTCCAATAAATACCAGGCTGCAACAGAAGAATTGGTAGAAAAATATTTTGGCGAGTTTGAGTTTGTCGAAGTTTTAGGTCAGCGCGATGGTATTGCTCCTAAGCCGGATCCGGTGATTGTGGAGGACATTCTGGAAAAGACGAATGTGGAAAAAGAGGCGGTTTTGTTTGTAGGAGATTCAGGTGTGGATATGCAAACGGCAATAAACGCAGAGGTTTCTTCGGTAGCGGTATCCTGGGGATTTCGTCCGATAGCTGAGCTGAATGAGTTTTCGCCTGATTTTATGATTGATTCTCCAAAGGAATTACTATCAATTATCAAATAGAATTTGAGTATATACAGAAAAAGGATTTCAAGTAAATTGGAATCCTTTTTTTTATTTCCAAATGATTGTACAGGTATTTGCGGTTAATTTTAAACATTCGGATTGAATTCTGTTAACATAATCATGCAATGACGGATTTTGAGGTTGTATGTTTATAAAACACCAAAAATGAATAGGTTGAATTGCAAAGTGTAATTTATTCGGGTGTATAAATAGTAAAATGTAA
>JBOFCW010000190.1:0-16956 GCA_051646395.1 Bacteroidales bacterium | reverse complement strand
AGCGGCAACTGCTCTGGTCAGAGATACTTCTCCGATATACATTTTAAAGTCGGGGGTCGTCTCTGTTAATTTCAGGGCCATCATCGCCAGGGTTTTTCCGGCTATACGCAAATCACTCAGACCGGCGCCGACTCTGATTTTCGTTTCGATCCACTGTTCTTCATCTGCGGTCAAATCTGCTATTTTCCCCGGAACCTCGGTATCTTCGGCATCCTCTACAGAACAAGCCCAGGCTATCGTTCCCGAACCGCTTACCACTTTATAACGAATTGTCAGTTCATCGCCAGTCACTACCGGATATTTCGTCTTAAACAAATGCAAATATTGTTCTGTCGTGCCTCCGGCAAGCTGAAGACATGAGCCACCGAACCAGGCGTCATCCCAGGTGAATTCAGGCTGCAGTCCCGAAGTCCGATTCATGACATCGTCTGCCTGACGTCCCATAAAAGTGGTCGTCAGCCACCAGCGCCATGTCGGCAAATAATCCTGAATACCCAGATTATACCATTCTTTATGAAAGGTCGTTTCCCCTTTCACATTGAATTTCAACCCATTTCCAAGATTAAAATAAGTGACCATCGGCTCTTTGGCCAAATCATCGGTCCACATCGCACTTCTGGCGGTAATAAAAGACGAGAACCCGTGGAAGTCTGTTGCCGTCGGTGTATGACGCAGAATATTCGATACCTCAGGGGTATTTATAGGGTTGAATGATGAACCGGTGAAGGTGTTTTCCGAAGTCAGCTGATAGGTTTTCTGATGCTGAATTGCAGATGATCCCAGTGCTCCTCGACCTTCAAATACCTTGTTCATGTTACTGGCTCCCCAAATTCCTACCGAAATATCGTATTTTTGCAAATCTGTCCAGTATGCTCTCGATCGTCCATGAAAATCCATTCCCGCATAAACGTCAAACGGGTTACGGCCCAGATTACGGGCTGTAGTTTGGGAAGTATTGAGACTTCCTGCAGACCAGTTATAATTCAGGAAATAAGCGTCGGATGTGGTTTTTCCCTGCCAGTTAAACCACTCCTTACAACCGTCATTAAGAACGGAGTAGTCCTGTACTCCCCCGGCATTACTCATCAAGGAGTACCAGCAATTATGAAAAGTAGGCCAGCCCGCTTCATCCTTTTTTTCGAAGGCTCCTGTCAGCATCTCCTTTAGGGGTTGTGTCAGCGAACCTGAATAAAATTCCGAATTAAATCCGATGCCATCAATACCATAATGGCGAAGGAACTGCAACAGTTTATCAGTACCACCATCATACATCGCTTTAAAATTAGCGCCATGCCCTGTAGTTTCATTTAATTGTTCTGCCCAGGGAACTGATGCCAGAACCGAAGTGACAACCCCGTTTTTGTGGCAGATATCCATAAATGCAGCCGGCATGCGTACGAACGGAGCAGTCCAGTTTCCATAAATATCCACATAACTCCACATGGAAAAAACTTCCGAATCGAAAAAATAGGATGGTTTGGCATTCCAGTCTCCACCGTCTGTCGTTCCGATCGGACACCACCAGAGCATTTTTCTTTCACTATTCTGCTGCGGATCAACCTGGGTATTGGCATTGTTGAAGCGTTGTCTTGGTTTAACGCGAGAGATGAAAAATTCCTCATCCGCTGCAGACTGTGCATCGTCATTATACAACGATGAGCCGCATGTCCAGCTGCGATAAGCCGTATAAAAAGGAGTGGTCGACGCATTCTTAATATAATGAGGATGTTGTGGAATTTTCTGTGCAAACAGGCTTCCGTATCCTCCAATCAGCAATGCCGACAACCAAAAGAGTTTGTTGTTTTTCATTTGTATCCATTTAGTTGGGTATATCAACTTTAAGTGAGTTATGGCAACCTCCTATAAAACAGAATCGCAAAAAAAAAGCATCTTGACGGAGAGACAACTCTTCCGTCAGATGCTTTTTTTAAAGGCTAAGAATCTTATTTTTTAATTACCTTGATTGTCTTCAATACTTTACCTGCATGTTTGATTGAAACTACATAATGACCAGGTTCTGCATTAATCGTCATACGAACGAATTCACCGTCTGCAACTTTCGCCTGACGAGAAGCAACCAATTGACCAGTTATTGAAGTAACATCAATTGTATAGTCTCCTGCTTTTTCAAATTGCACATTCACCTCTTCTACAAATGGATTCGGATAAGTTGTCACATCAGAAATCATGTTTTCATCGATTGAAGATCCAACACTCACTTTAACATAACTAAATGTTTTAGAATCTTTACCCCAACCATTCTGAAGAGTCAATGTTGCTGTATGTTCTCCAGCTTCTTTGTAAGAAACCCCTATTGAACCAGCCGTTGAATTTCCTGCTGAAGGTGTTTGAACTGTTGCTCCTTTTGAAAGGCTCCAAGAAGGAAGTGTTTCAACTTTATATATCTGTCCCGGAATAAATGGCGCACCGGTTGCGAATGTTGCCGGGAATGGTGAATACTGATTATTTCCTTCAGAAATGGTAGTTACCTGAATAAGACTGGCATAAATATCTTTATTTGTCCCGGTACTATAAATCTTACCATCTTCCATTGCCTCTGTTTCAAAATCCCAATATCCGACTAATCCTTCCGGAAGTACATCTAAGTGTTTCATTGATGCCAAAGCTTCATCATCATTGATTGCCCGATTATATATCTGGAACTCATCTAATAGTCCGTTAACGCCCGAACGATTGAATGCCCCTCCTCCGAACATAATAAAATTATCAGCTCTCCAACTGTATACATCAGTGATAACTTGGCTTGTAAATACAAGTTTACCATTTACATAAATCTTAACTACGCGACCTCCACCCTGGTTTTCAAATACATAAACAAGATGATACCATTGATTTGGCAAAAATTTAAAGTCTCTTAATGAGAACTGAGTTCCCTCATTACCAGTACGGCGTAAACTAAATGAGAACTCGTTTTCGGGAGTCAAGTCATTCCATACATATCCCCAGTCTGAAGCCGGCCATTTATCTTTTGGTGAACGGATATTTAATAGCTGTGTACCAGCTGATCCATGAATGAACTGCTCCGCCTTAAACCAGAAAGCAATAGAGAATGGCGAGAAGGTAGAAAAGCCTAATTGTTTTCCGTCTACTCCGAAAGCTCTTTCATTCAGATTCAGCCCTCTTGAAACAAAACCGTCTGCATCGCGACCAATATAAGAAAGAGTCACTTCTTCGTCAATACCCACTTCAATCGGGTCTAACGAACCATTTGCTTTAAGAGACTCAATAGATGGCATAGCTCCAACTTCATCTGAAGAAATCTGGATCATACCATAGTTTCTGATAATCTCTCCAGCATTATCTGTAATGAATAAATTGTAGATCCCTTCATTTTCAAGCGAAGTTGTAATACCAGTAGCGTCCGCTACTGTTTTCACAAATTCATCTGTGCGAACATCCTGGATTTTCCACTCTCTTGCAGCAGGATAATTCGGATCGACATAAGCTATTGTGAACTCTTCGTTAGCTTTGATGATCGGTTTATCAATAGCAATCTCACTGCTTACTGTCGGCTCGGCTACTGTCTGGTATTCACCCCAGGTAATTGGCGATTCAGAGTTACCATCAACACTTACCGCTGAAACTCCGATTCGCATTTTACCGCCAACTTCATTGTTATATGGCGCTCCTACAACATAAGCAGCCCATGATGTCGTCGCATTACACATTACCGGTTCGCAACCTTCTTGCTGTGTATAGACTTTGTAATACCATGTATTTACATCGGCATTGTACACCGGATCCGCATTAGGTGCAGGATAATTCTCAACCATCTTGAAGAAGATTTTCATATCCACTCCTTTGTAATTTGATCCTAACATTTCAGATGTACGATAAATCGGAGCTTCTGGTGTAGGCGTAGCTGACCGCATCAGAGATACTTCGCCGATATACACCTTGAAATCAGAGGTGGTTTGCGTAAATTTCAATGCCATCATTGCCAATGTTTTTCCGGCAATACGCAAATCATTTCGTCCAGTTCCAACCTTGATTTTTGCTTCAAGCCATTGTTCCTCATCAGCTGTCATATCCGCAATTTTACCAGGAACCTCTGTATCTTCTGCATCCTCTACTGAACAAGCCCACGCCATTGTTCCGGAGCCGCTAACTACTTTATAACGTATTGTCAGTTCATCGCCTGTCAAAACGGGATATTTCGTTTTGAACAGATGTAGATATTGTTCTGATGTCGACCCCGAAATCTGCAAACACGAACCGCCAAACCAGGCATCATCCCATGTAAATTCCGGTTGCAAACCAGAAGTACGAGCCATCACGTCATCTTCCTGACGACCCATAAAATTAGTAGTCAGCCACCAACGCCATGTCGGCAAATAATCCTGAACCCCTAAGTTATACCATTCTTTATCAAAAGTCGTTTGACCTTCTACATTGAATTTCTGACCGTTCCCCAAATTAAAATAAGTAACCATTGGCTCTTTAGCCAGGTCATTGGTCCACATTGCACTTCTGGCTGTGATAAAAGAAGAAAATCCGTGGAAATCAGTTGCTGTCGGCGTATGACGCAAAATATTCGATATCGCCGGTGTATTCACCGGATTGAATGATGATCCGGTAAATGTATTTTCCGAAGTCAACTGATAAGTTTTCTGGCGCTGAGTAGCTGAAGAGCCTAATGCACCCCGACCCTCGAATATCATATTCATATTATGGGCTCCCCAGATTCCGACAGATATGTCGTATTTTTTAAGATCGACCCAATTCGCAGCCGAGCGTCCTTGAAAATCCATTCCCGCATATACATCAAATGAATTACGACCCAAGTTACGGGCAGTTGTTTGTGAAGTATTTAATTGACTTCCTCCCCAATTGTAATTCAGAAAATATGCATTCGACGTTGTTTTTCCTTGCCAGTCAAACCATTCTTTACATCCATCATTCAATACAGAATAATCTTGTACTCCGCCTGAATTGCTCATTAATGAATACCAGCAATTATGAAAAGTTGGCCAATTTGCTTCGTCTTTCTTTTCGAAAGCTCCCGTCAACATCTCTTTCAACGGCTGAGTCAACGTACCGGAATAGAACTCTGAGTTAAACCCGATCCCGTCGATACCATAATGCCGTAAGAACTGTAACAACTTGTCTGTACCACCATCATACATCGCTTTAAAATTAGCTCCATGACCAGTATTTTCATTCAATCGCTCAGCCCATGGCACTGATGCCAAAACTGATGTTGCTACCCCGTTTTTATGACAAACATCCATAAATGCGGCTGGCATACGTACGAATGGAGCCGTCCAGTTACCGTAGATATCTACATAACTCCACATAGAAAAAACCTCTGAATCGAAAAAATAAGATGGCTGGGCATTCCAGTCCCCGCCGTCAGTTGTTCCGACCGGACACCACCATAACATTTTTCTTTCACTGTTTTGTTGCGGATCTACCTGCGTATTGGCATTACTAAAACGTTGTCTAGGCTTAACGCGGGAAATAAAAAATTCCTCATCCGACGCTGCCTGTGCATCATCGTTATACAAAGGCGTACCTGATGTCCAGCTACGATAAGCTGTATAAAAAGGAGTGGTAGATGCACTCTTAATGTAGTGAGGATGTTGTGGGGTTGTCTGTGCAAGCAGGCTTCCCGATCCCCCGATTAACAATGTGGATAACCAAAAGAGTTTGTTGTTTTTCATTAGAATTTAGTATTAAAATAAATTAAGACTAAGATTTTCATATCGGCGGAAAAAATCCGCCGAACAGAAAATCCATATTGTTTTATTCGTGTGATTTCAACGGCCTACAGAACCACGGATCGTAACTACTTTAGATCCTTTTTTCGCTTCTATATCGAAAGTGATTATCTGATTTTCTACAGTAACTGTTCCATTAATTATTTCAGCCTCTTCCGAAACTCCACTCTCATCATAATAATAGGTAAGAGTAGAATTTGTGCTCAATTCTTTACCAATCTTATAGGTTGCATTAATCTTTAAATCAAGTGTTCCCTCCGTCGCTAAAAGCATGAACTCCTGATATGGATAATCATAAAGCGGATTGTAGACAAGTATATTCTGACCTCTCATACCCCCGGACGAAGCATTACTCGATTCGTAATTATAATTGCTATCATAAATCAAATCATGGATATTTGTAACATCCTCCAAAACTGAAATTGTTCTTTTTGCAAATAAAGTATTACCCATTTCATCAGTCACACTCACCGTAATTTCTGATTCTCCTTTATTGTGACCGGTAATCACACCATCTGAATCCACAGTTGCGATTTCGCTATCTGAAGTACTCCAGGTCATTGGCACAGTGATGCCGGAATAATTACATTGTAAATTGACATTCCATTTGACCTGTCCCCCCGCAATAACCGAATTATTTGCTCCGACTATCAAATCAATCTTATCGATTCGCAAATATGATTGAATAAGCAAACTATCCGATTTATCTCGTGACGTAGCTCTGATATAAACACTTCCTGGTTTATGGATCGACACGTTACCACTACCATCTACGGTTGCAATGGATTCATCATCAGAACTCCATTTTGCAGGCCATATCGCTGCGGCAGTCAATGGTTTAATCGTTATCAGATCAAACAGAGCCAAGGCTCTTGAGTCTGTTTTAATGGTATCTTCAGAAAATTTTATCGACTGAACTTTCGTATCCAAAGGATCATAGACATTCAGACTCATTTCTATGGTTTGATCAATAGCGGAGATGCTTATTTTCATATCGCCTTTTAACACACCAGATTTTAGTACAACCTTCAATTGATTATCGTCTTTGTAGAATTTTTCAATCAAAGCGACAGCAGAGCCTTCTGTTTTGACATCAAATTCTATTCTGTCCCTGTACTCTTCCGAATCAGGAGTAGTGTGAAAAAAAGCGACAATAGTATCCTGCGTCATGATTTGCATCGACGTGGAAGCCTGATCAACCATATCCGGATTATCACCTAAACTCAGATTAATCTCTTCAAAAGAAAGATAAAAACGCATACCTAAATGAACCAAACAGGTAGTTTCAGCAGCTCCGATTTTCACCGTTATATCAGTGTCTCCTTCCGTTTTATTTAAATTCCTCAAAATGACCTGAGCAAAACCTTTATCATTAATGTACAATGAATCAGGAACATCCTCCGACACTTTCTCTTTCATCCGGAGCTCCCCTTTAAGTATTTCATCTTTAGATGATTGCACCATGACTACGTGATGGGTAAAGTTCTCAATCACATCCTGAGGAACACTCAGCAACAAAGTATCCGTTGACGATTCAATCCCCATATAATGCTCTGTTTTGTAAAAAGAGAAATCACCTGCGGAAGGAGCATTTCGTTCGACTACGCGTATGTGAGATAGTGCATAGCGACCGTTTGAAATTTCGGCTCGAATCACGGCCTCACCCAGGCCCAAAGCCTTTACCAACCCTTTTTGATCGACACTAATTACATTTTGCCCGGCTACTTCAGGCTCAGACTGATACACACTCCAGGTAGTGGGCATATTATAATCCTTTGATATGCCCTGTACGCTTAACGTATACTGAAAAGTATTCCCTACCTGAAGTTCCTTTTGCGGAAGATTCAACGATAAATATTGGGTATCATCATTTTCCGTACACCCATTGATACATGTAAACATGCACAAAAGGACGAACCAATAATAGATCTTATTTTTAATATTCATAAACTTCGATATTGAAATGAATTAATCGATTAAAAATTATTCGGAATAACTCTGTTATTTTCATCTCTTGTTTCCGTTGGAACATCCCACCAAACGCGTGTACCTGCGGTGTTGCCACTTTGAGATTGAACCGGATGCTCTGCGATACCATCATTCAGAGCTGCAATGATACCAGGAGCATTGATACCCCAACTGTTTGCACTCTGACTGAATGGTAAACGGCGAATCTGTAACTCGACATCAAATGAATTATCATATGTCCAACCATATTCTTCAGGTGCCGGAAACAAACGCGGATAACCGGTGCGTCTGAAAGTTGTCCAGGCATCTGCGCTCATCGGAAAATTGGCGATATATTTTTGTGTGATGATTTTCTCTAATTTGATTTCATTCTGATCTTCATCATCCCACTTCACCCCGACATTTACCCGTGCAGGAAGACTATATTCCGGTTTGTAATAATCGTTATAATCGACATCTTCGGGAAATTCTCGCTCAAGATAACTATCGGTGTATTCCGAACAACCATTATCTGCAAATACTCTGCTGATTCCTGCTTCATAAAATTCGCGTGCTGTTCCTCCCATATTCCATCCTCTCAGGGCTCCCTCGGCTCTATTAAACAGAACTTCGGTAACTTTCAAAAATGTCCGCGGCATATATTGATTATTGAATTGCGAAAATTTTGCATATTCAGTAATTACATACATCGGTACGCTTTGACGTATTCCGGCCCAGTCTTTTTGGGCATTTAACATCGTAGCTCCTGTTGAAGATTTTATTGTTGCCGAATTTTTAGTAAACCATTTTTCCAAAAGTGGATTCTGATACCGCTTCAGGATATTTTCCAAAGAAGCACCCAAACGGCAGTCGTTCCAGTTAACGCTAATCTGATATAAAGGATGAGTTGCCGGAACCAATGTTGACAATCCAAAATCGACATCGCCTGATTGAAATACTCCGATTTCATCATTTACTGCGGCTTCTGCTACCTCCCGGGCCATTTCCGGATTAACTTTCACCATATTCAATGCCATTCTCAAACGGATGGAATTGGCAAATTTCACCCAATTCCGCCAATCCAGATTTGATAATCCACCCGATTCTCCCTCTACTTTTTTCAAATCATCTGCAGAGGGTTGTTTTTGTTTTAAAATTTCAACAGCCTCGCTTAGTTCTGGTAAAATCTTAGCATAAACTTCTTTTGCATTCTGGTATTTCATCGGATTGGTTTCTTTCAATTCGCGCAAATCATCAAATGGAATACATCCATAGAAATCCACCAGTTGGTGCATCGTGTAACTATAAGCTATGATTGCGAGGGCTTTCCATTCTGCTTTATCCTTATTATCCGAAAAAAAATAAGCATGATAAAGTTGTGGATATAGTCGTGTAGCTTCTCCGATAGGTCCCTCATAATATGTATTCGGATAATAATAAGTGTAATATAATGGACCGCCATACTCAAATTTACTTTTGGATACGGTAAAATAGCCGGCAAACACGTCAATATTCTGAGAACGTGCATATTGATATTTATGTGCATCAAACAATAACATATAAGGTAAGCCTTGCAACAGTTCACCTTCAAGTACATCTAGAGTTACGTCTCCTTTATTTACACCCTCTTCTTCATTACCCTGATCCTGAGCATCATCAATAATTTCCCATGGTTTAAGATCAAACTTATCCCCACAACTGCTTAAAGAAAACAATGAAGCGGATAAAAATCCCCAAAGAATCTGTTTATATAGTTTTTTCATTTGTATATAATTCAATTTTTAATACTAAAGTCAAATGCGCCATTTATATACCTTTTATCGGGTATCTATAGTTTAGGTGAGTTATGGCTATTTCTTTTGTATAGGATTCATTATAAAAAAATAATCATATTCGTTTCAATAAATACAGTCTGGTATTTTATTTGAAAAACCGAGTGATTAAACTCATATAAAATTGACCAATGACTGCAAGTGCTTAAAACGATAGTTTAAGATTAAAACCAAAACTCCGGGTAGTAGGGAGTGAGAAAGTTTCGATACCACTGGCGCCATTCGCAGCAGACACGGATATATCAGGATCTACGGGTGATTTTTTGTACAAGAATAACAAGTTACGCCCTACTACTGAAACCACGATGTTTTTTCCAGGTCCAAAAAGATCAAGGAATGTATAACCGAGAGAGATTTCCCGAATACGGAGATTAGTAGCGTCATAGAAGCAAGTTGCCTGCTCTGCTCCCATTGTTTCATAATAGTTTCTGGCTGTGACGGTCTGGCCATCCGGAAGAGTAACCATTCCGTTATTAGTTTGGCGGGCAAGTGCACTTCGTTCTGACAAACCGTATTCATCCATTTCTGCCTGAGAAAGTGAAACTACCTTTCCGCCTAATTTCCCGTCAATCAACATATAAAATGACAATTGTTTATAAGACAATGTGTTGTTCCATCCGAAAGTGAATTTCGAGGCTGTATTACCTACGAATTTTGTATACTCCTGGGTAAGAGCGGGACGACCATCATTCAATACTATTTTGCCATCCGAATCATACTGAAAATCCTTCACATATAGATCGCCATATGAACCACCTTCGCGGTAGTAAGATTTAATACCTAAACTTCCTGGTCCAACGGTAAGCTCCTGACTGCTTCCATCTGGATAACGATATGTTTTAAGAATCTTATTATCATTGTATGCCATCGTAACTCCGGTACGCCATCTGATGTTCCGATTAAAACTGCGTTGGAAATTACCTGTGAATTCGACACCCCGATTGCGTACCTTACCTGAATTTATCGGCTTGGCCTGATTCGAAGAGGCTACTCCTATCGTAATAAACTGATTTTCCATTATTGCCTGATAGAAAGTCAAATCAAAGTCAAACTGATTTTGAAACAACGATCCGTCAATACCGACCTCTACGGATTTTGTTTGTTCCGGCATAGGATTATCAAATGCTGGTGGACGGGCACCCAATGCCCCGGATATCGGATCTATGGTTTGTGCATAATACAAACCGTTCGGGATAGAATTTCCGACAACAGAATAAGATCCTCTTAATTTAAATGAATCAAAATGCGGCAAATAAGATGGAAGCAATTCCTTTAACAAAACATTACCCCCTATTGACCAATAAGGAAAGCTCCTGAACTTATTCGCCTTAGAGAACTGTTGAAAGGCTTTAGCCCAGTCATTTCGAAAACTAGCCTCAATGTATGCCTTATTCAAGATACCGATTTGAGTAGTTGCAAAAACCGCGCTTTCCCAATTTGTCATATTTCCCGATGCACCCGCATCAAGATTTCCACCCCGGTAATTCGTGTTAGATGCTCCTGACCCAAAATTTCCTCCACCCGGCAAGGGCCACGCCAAATTAGGTTTGACATAAGTCGTATCGGTCATTTTAGTAATCCAACTGTTATTATCCTGGATCCTTTTCATACTCGTTCCCACCGTTGCACTGACAGTTACCTTTTCAATCTGTGTATTATAAGAAGCAAGCGCATCCGCATACACCTCCTGATGTGCACTATTTCCACTCCAATAATGGGCATTCTGAGTTGGTACAGTGATATTCGTAAAAATTGAAGCATCCCGAGTTGCAAGACTTCTGTCTGTAATTTTATCAACACTCGCACGTCCCTGCACATTTAATTCTTTGGTTATATTATAACGAGCCGTCACGGATGTCATAAAACGATCTCGTTTAAGTTCGTCGCGGACTGCATCCAACATAAAATAGGGATTGTTAACCCACAATTCTTGCCAGCCCCATGTTTGAACTTGCTCGCCGATAAGCTTACTGTTTCCTGTACCCGCAGTTACAACATAATCATCAGATGTCGCCGTATGAGTCCTGTTTCGATTGAAATAACGCAAATCTACGGCAGAAGGTGTTCGGTAAAGACCCAACAAAGAGCTAAACCCCTTTCCTATCACAGGTCGATTCCTTACTGTCTGTGTAATATAATTTGCCGAGACATCTATTTTTAGATTTTTATCAAACAGTAAAAATGATTCTTTGAATAATAGATTATGGCGCGCAAACTTATTGTTTTCAATCAAACCTTTTTGCACGGTATTCCCGTACGAAAAGTAACTAGTGGAATTTTCGGTACCCCCGCTTAAAGAAACAGAGTTATTATAAGTCTGTCCGGTTGTAAAAAAATCCGATATGTTATTTCTTGGATTTCTTGTCAAATAAGGAAAAGTCGCAAGCTGATCATCAGTTATATCTGATATTTTCTGTCCCCAGCCATTGTATGATACTTCAGTTCCCAAAATTTCAGGTGCAAATAATTGCTGAACTTTCGGATAAACATGTGGTGTTTCGAACGTTATATTACTGGAAACATCAACCCGGACTTTACCTTCACGACCAGTCTTCGTGGTGATAATAATTACACCATTATTGGCTGCACTGCCGTACAAAGCCGCGGCGTTTGGACCTTTTAAAATTGAAATATCGGCAATATCATCAGGGTTGATAGTCGATAAAATATCACCACCATCACGACCACCTTCAGTATCCAGATTAGTAGTCTGACCAGACATTCCATTCGACATCGGAATGCCATCTACAACTATCAGGGGCTGATTATTACCCATAATAGATGTTTGTCCACGAAGGATAATTTTGGAAGACCCTCCTCCTGCTCCCGAAGAATTGGGAGTAATAATCAAACCGGCAGCTTTTCCTTGTAGAGAATTTACAAAATTGACATCTTTTGCCCGGGTCAGTTCCTTTCCGCCAACTTTCTGTGTAGCATAAGTTAGAGATTCCGCTTTTCGCTCGATCCCCATGGCTGTTACAACTACCTCATTTAATTTTTTAACATCTTCTTTTAATTTCACCTTATAGCTATCCGACACACCTGTTTTTACATTCTGTGAAGCATAACCTATATAAGAAACAACCAGAATGCTATTTTCAGGAACTTTCTCAAGAATAAAATTTCCGTCATAATCAGTAATTGTACCCTCTTTCGTGTCTTTTATTAAAACAGAAGCACCTATAATAGGCTCTCCCATTTCGTCTAAAACAACACCAGTCACTCTTTTATTCTTTATCTGCTGAGCTGTTTTTAAAGCATATGTTTTATTTGACAAGATAATCTGTTCTTCTGCATCAACTTTATATGCAATATTGGTATTCCGAAATAATTGATCCAATACAAATTGAAGAGGCTTGTTGTTTACTTGTAAATTTATTTCTTTATCTAAATCTGAAAGATTGTTGCTAAAAAAGAAAACATGCTTGCTTTTTTCTTCTATTTCTGGTAAAATCGCGCGTATTTTCTGCGACTTAGCCTGGATGGTAATCTGAGCAAATACGCTCGAACAGCCCGTTAGTGCCATTACAATCAACATCGATCGTGCGTAGTGTTTTAGTGGTTTCATTAGATATTTATTAGAAGTAAGAGATAAAATATTTTTAATTGAATTCTTCGAAACGAATGGTATTGTTTTTTATCTGGTATTTAATTGGAGCAGACACACAAATCACCTGCAGAATGTTTTTCAAACTTGAATTCCGAATTACGCCGGAAAACCGGATATTTCTTATGGATTCAGAACCCCATTCTATATCTACATCATACATTCTGCTCATACTCTTCCCTATATTCTCCAGAGTTTCATCATGAAAAGCCAATTGGCCATTACGCCATAAAGCTGCATGAGAAGAATTATGAAGTTTGCTCTTATCGCATGTTTTATTCATCTTATTGTACACCAGATGCTGATTAGGTATTAAAGTATTATGCTGATTTTCACTTTCTACCTGCACTTTACCCTCAATCAGTGTTACGGCGACATAGTCATCATTCCCGTTTGCCTTTACGTTAAAAGAAGTACCCAATGCCACGACATCAAGATCGTTTGTTTTCACTACAAATTTTTTCTCCTTATCCTTAGCTACATCAAAAAAGGCTTCCCCTTCAAGATAAAGGATACGATCTTCCTTATTATAAGTTCCATCATAACGAAGCTTGGTTTTCGAATTCAACCACACTTCTGTGCCATCGGGCAATACGATGCTGGCTTTTTGACCATGATCAACTGAAAAAGTATAAAGATTGTTTCGTTGTTGTTTCCCATTAAGACTATCCTTATAGCCCTGATAACCCAAAGCACTCCCCACCATTGCCACAACCATTGCAGCACTTTGCATTGCACGGCGAAACCAAAGCTTTTTATAAAAAGGTATTACGCCGGATTGGATAAATGAATCCTCATCTTTGAGCAACAGAATCATATCGTGCAATTTTCGCTCCTCTTCATATTCTTTGCGGTTAGCCGGACTGCTCTCAATCCACTGACGAATCTGACTTTCTTCATGCAAATTCGTTAATCCCTGAAAAAATTTATATAGTATATCTTTTGTTATCATCTCTGAATTTTCTTTGTATATAGAGTATAGCAATCCTAAATTCAAATACCCTAAACAAAAAATATATTTTTTTTTGATGGCTGACCATCTTAGAGAAACACCTATTAAATATTTAATCCAAAAGCTTTACATTTATATAATATTTATATATTTGCGCAAAAGCCAGACAAGTCATAATTCACTATACAAACATTTTTTCTGAAAACCACATATTGCTTAATTAATCTTTTCTTTTATAAGAATATTCTTTTATCACACTATAAACCAAAACCTTTACCACCTTCAAAGTCTATGCATCAACAAACTGACCATGAGCAATTTTCGATTATATTCACTCAATACAAAAAGCGATTTGTACGTTTTGCGTATATCTATCTCCGCAATGAATTTGATGCTGAAAATATCGTAATGGATGCTTTGGTATATTATTGGGAACACCGCCATCAATTGGAAAACAATGACAATATACCAGCCTATATTTTTAAGGTAATAAAACATAATTGTTTAAATTATCTAAAGAAGCAACAAATACACGAATCCGTTCACGAAAAATTAAGGGAACATGCCAACTGGGAAATCAGCATGCGTATTTCATCACTTGAGCGCCATGTTCCAGAAGAAATATTCAGCAAAGAGGCTAATGAACTAGTAAACAAGGCACTCTTGAAGTTACCCGCTAAGACAAGAAAAATATTCTTACTTAACAGAACGAAAGAAAAGAGTTATGCCGAAATAGCGATGGAGGAAGATATGTCAGTAAAAAATGTAGAATACCACATGTCCAAAGCTTTGAAAGTACTCCGAACCGAACTAAAAGAATATATGACATTTCTTTTATTCTTCTATTAAACAGAAAATCCCCGTCAATTTCAAAATGAGATCGACGGGGATTTTTTCGGAATCAATCCGATATACAAAACAACAAGGAGTATTTTCTACAGGTACAAGATAAAAATCGGTCTCTTTAACCCATATCGTTTTGTGTAATAATTATAATCTTACCTTCCTTCGGTTTTATTCGCAAACTGCGTTTCAAATCATAATTATCCGCTTCCTGAAAATCTTTAATCACCGGAAAATAAATCTTTACTTTATCAGGATCCAGTCCCAACATATCCCAGTCTATTGAGAACCGCACATCCGACTGTTCTTCCGAAAAATTACCAATAGCCACAAGTACTGATTTTTCTCTTTTATATACGGTCGCTTTTACCTGATCTTGGTCGGCTTTCACTGGGCAGTTTTCATCCCAATACCCAATCATCTGCGCTTGATCTATTCCGAAAGAGTCCCATAAAGACCAAATAGGAGCCGGACTATAAGGTCCATAAGAATGACGGGCCGTCGCACCATAAAGCATACCCAGGTAACGGTTTCCTCCATCCTGCAACATTTCACTCATCAACCCGAATGGAATTCCGGAAAAAGTCACGTACCACTGATCCTGGTCCATTTTATCATATTCAAAATTCTCTCCGAACCACAACCGATCGATATATGGAAAAAAATCGGCATATTGATTCATCGGACCCTTCGAATAACCGGTATTGGAATGCAAATCAATCAATGCACCGGGACGATATCGATCGAAAATTTTGCGAATACGTTTCATAACATTTCTGTCGAAAGACACATCATCCATATAAATACCGTCTATTTCATAGTTGACAAGCATCCACTTTAACCCTTCAAGATAATAGTTGATCCAACGCGAGAAACTATTCAAAACCAATGCAGCATCCGATTTCTCTTCCGGTAATTCGGTATACCATGCCGGCCTGTAATCTTCAATAAGATGCTCCTGCAACCAGGGAATACCATAACCAGGTCCGGAATTAAAAATTTCATGATTCAAACTATGCAAAGCGTGTATCTCTTTCACATAGTTCGTGACTTCCCTGACCGTATAATACAATTTCACCTTATTGTTTTTCGCATGCTGCTCCTGAATAAATGCAATCAGTGAATCCTGTACGATGAATGGGTAGTTAATAACCGGATTTAATGATCTTGCATGATGAATATTGGCGATATTCGCATGTTCGAGGGATGCCTGATTAAAATCTGCCGGATCAGCATGAAAATATCGTTCAGAAAAATGTTTTGCTGTTTTCACTTCATGCACCGGAGTCAGAAGTATAGCAAACTCAAAATCAAGATCCTCTTTTCCAATCCGTTTTTTTCCTGTTGATGCTATCACCTTGATCTTCTCATTTTCTTTTTTGACAAAGATCCTTCCAAGACTGTTATTACTCCATACTGGAGATGGTGACGGTTTATAGTCATTAAGTAACGGACCATGATAACTACCTCCTCTAAATTCAAAATGGGCACCAACCAACTCATTTCCCACCCAAAAACTATCATATGGACCATTCCAATCCCAAATCAGTTCCTCCGGTGAAAGGCCGCCTTCGTATCCGATCCCCATAAAATATTTCGAAGCATATTCTGAATAAGCGGAAATCAGCCTTATATCTTTTACTTCAATTTCGTTCTTTGAATGAACCTTTATATTGAATCTGACATAACCATCAAACTCCATGTATGATTTGATTTGAATCCCAATACCATCCGTGATCTGATCAGAAGTCCATTCAACTAATCCCGGAGCAATCTTTGTTATTTTCAAATCAGAACTATTAATACATATCTCTTTACCCGTTGGCGGAATTAAATAAGCGCATATTTAATTCCGCCAACGGGTATCTCTTTATCTTCCAGTACTATCATGAAACGCATTGGAGCATCAAACAACTCTTTCCCGTTCAGTTTCACCGATTCAGGCAAACCCGCCGGATTCAGCGTCATACTTTTTCCCGCAGCGATAATCTGATTATTCTCGAATTCAACTTCCGGATAACTGCTAACGGGTAA
>JBOFCW010000176.1:0-27739 GCA_051646395.1 Bacteroidales bacterium | reverse complement strand
GTCTTGTGGAAATCATCGGCGTGAACGTCAACGCCACAAACGAAGAAATACAAACGGCTCCGGCAATTACGATGCTGAACTCCCGGAACAGGCGTCCGGTCGTTCCCTCCAGAAAGACGATCGGCACGAATACGGCTACCAGCGAAATAGTCGTCGCAATTACTGCGAAGACGATTTCATTCGAGCCCCTGATACCCGCTTCCATGGGCGACATTCCTTTTTCAATCTTCGAATAGATATTCTCCATGACCACAATGGCATCATCCACCACAAGTCCGATGGCAAGCACGATGGCAAGCAGCGTCAGGATATTGATGGAGAAGCCGGCGATATACATGATGAAGAACGAAGCCGTCAGCGAGATCGGAATAGCCAGCACCGGTATCAGCGTGGTACGCCAATTTCGCAAAAACAGGAAGATGATCAGAATCACCAGAAAGAAAGCCAGGATGATAGTTTCCTTCACTTCGGATATCGAGTTGCGGATAAAAATCGTATTATCATAAGCCACATTGGCTTTCACATCTTCGGGCAGGTCCTTCTCCAGATCCTGCATCACGTCGTACGCCCTATCGGCGATATCTATATAGTTTGCTCCCGGTTGTGGAATCACCGCACAAATCACCATCGGCACCCCGTTTCTTTTCAGAATGGAACGCGTATTCTCCGCATCTACCTCCGCAATACCGATATCGCGGAAACGCACGACACGATCGCCCGAACGACGCACGACCAGGTTATTAAAATCATCGATCGACATCAAACGGCCCAGCGTGCGGATTGTCAATTCGGTATTATCTCCTTCGATTCTGCCCGAGGGTAATTCCACATTTTCGGCAGAAACCGCATTTTGTACATCCATCGGGGTAACACCATAGGCGGCAAGTGCCGACGGATTCATGCGCAAACGAACCGAATAACGCTTTTCTCCCCATATCTGTACGTTGCTCACACTCGGAATGGTCTGCAGACGCTCCTTATAATACTGTTCGGCATAGATACTCAAATCGATCAGCGACCGCTGCGCACTCTGGAGCGATACCCCAAAGATGGGCGTGGCATCGGCATCGGCCTTCGACACCGTCGGAGCATCAATATCTTTTGGCAATCGGCGCATGGCACCCGACACTTTGTCGCGCACATCGTTAGCCGCCGTTTCCAAATCCACTTCAAGTTCGAATTCGACGGTGATGTCACTTCGCCCGTCCCGACTCTGACTGGTCAGCGAGCGGATGCCCGGAATCCCGTTGATGGCAGCCTCAAGCGGCTCCGTCACCTGCGTTTCGATCACATCGGCGTTTGCTCCCGGAAAAGAAGTCTGTACGGAAATAATGGGCGGATCCACACTCGGATAGTCTCGTACGCCCAGATAGAAAAATCCGATAGCACCCAGAATCATCAGCACGATACTCAATACCGTTGCCAGAACCGGGCGTTTTATGCTTGTTGTTGAAATACTCATATACAGCTTGTCTGTCTCTTTATAGTTTCACATTCACTTTCACACCCTCACGCAGCTGCATCAGTCCTCCGGTCAGGATCGTATCTCCTTCGACGACACCGGACACCACATAACCCTGTTTGTTATCACGTCCTTCGGTTTCAACCCGCACGCTTTGCGCCCGGCCGTCGCGGGTTATCCACAAACGCTTTCCTTCCAGTTCCGGAACGATCGCTTCACTTGGAACCGGAATAAAATGCTGATTTTCGCCCAGAATCACCGTCCCATTGGCAAACATCCCCGGATAAAGGGATCCACTGCGGTTGTCAAAACGAGCTCGCAACAAAATAGCACGGGTATTGACATCAACCTGCGGATCGACTGCGTACACAAGTGCTTCATGCTTCGTATCTTTCCCCGTCACACGAAACATCACCTTCCTGCCCCGCAGATTTTTAGCGGCATAGCGCTCGGGAATGGTAAATTCGAATTTCAATACGTTGGTATCTACCAAACGGGCAATTCGCGAGCTGGGCTGCACATAGCTTCCTTCGCTCACATAACGAAATCCCATCGTGCCGTCGAACGGCGCACGTATCTCCGTACGGCTGATCTTTACTTTCAATAGCTCAATATCTGCTTCAAGCACATTATAATCGGTCTGCAACTGGTCGAATTCCTCGCGGCTGATCGATTCACGCTGCAACAGGATACGCTGGCGTTCCAACTTTTCCGTAAGCAGCTTCTTCTGAAACTCCGCGCGGCTCAATTGGGCCTGAAGGTCGGAATCGTCTACTTTGAGCAACAATTCGCCTTTGCGCACGCGGCTTCCCTCCTCGAAACAGATCTGCACGACCTTTCCTGTTATTTCAGCAACCAGATCTACTTCCTCGTTGGCAAGCAACGTACCCATGGCGCTCACGCCCTCAGTATTTAAACCGGCAGTCGCAACCATACCGCTTACCGGTAGTTTCGAACCACCTTTTTTTACAGGAACTATCTCTTTGGCTTCAATCGTTACGGGATCTGAAAAAAAGAACCGGTAAATCAGAAACAGGCCGAACGCCAATACCGGCAGACTGATAAAAAAAACACGTTTAGAAATGTGATGAGCAGACATATTAACTATAAATATATTATCAAAAATAAAAGTCAATTAAAATTAGACCATTCAAATCGGAATGGTTTAACCTCATTCGGCGAATTACAATCTTTTAACCAATCATACGCAAAAAGTCCCGCAACCAGCCGGTTACGGGACTTTATCATAAAGAAATATTATTCTTATTCAGCAGATTCTTCTTTTTTACAGTTGCTCCAATCCTGAGCAGCCATACGCTGGTAAGATTTATAACGGTATTTCGCATTTTCTTCAGCAGCTTTAAACAATTCTGCAGCTTCCTGCGGGAATGTTTTCAACAATGAAGTATAGCGAGCTTCACCCATCAGGAAGTCCTGGAATTTATCCCACTGAGGCTCTTTTGAATCCAAAGAGAATGGGTTTTCACCTTTTTCTTCCAATTCCGGGTTGAAACGCCACAAGTGCCAGTAACCGCACTCAACCGCACGTTTCATCTCATCCTGTGCTTTGCCCATACCCAATTTCGGATAGTGAGAAATACATGGAGAATATGCGATGATCAAAGATGGTCCATCATAAGCTTCCGCTTCACGGATTGCTTTCAATGTCTGAGCCTGGTTAGCTCCCATCGCGATCTGTGCTACATATACGTAACCGTAAGTCGTAGCGATCATACCAAGGTCTTTTTTACGAACGCGTTTACCTGCGGCGGCAAATTTGGCAACCGCTCCAACCGGAGTAGATTTAGAAGACTGACCACCCGTATTCGAGTAGATCTCCGTATCCACAACCAGGATATTCACGTTTTTACCAGAAGCGATCACGTGATCCAAACCACCGTAACCGATATCGTATGCCCAACCGTCACCACCGATGATCCACTGTGATTTCTTGATCAGGTATTGTTTCAGTTTCAGGATCTCTTTGCAAGGCTCACAACCGCAAGCTTCCAAAGCCGGGATCAGACGCATAGCCAGTTCTACTGTCGCATCCGCGTTGTTCTGGTTTTCGATCCATTCTGCGAACATCGCTTTCAGCTCAGCCGTACAGCATTCTTTCGCTGAAGCTTCATTCATCAGACGTTCGATACGTGCACGCATTTTTTCAACTGCGATAGCCATACCCAACCCGAATTCGGCATTGTCTTCGAACAATGAGTTAGCCCAAGCCGGACCATGACCGTTTTCGTTTTTAGTATAAGGTGTCGAAGGAGCCGAACCAGAGTAGATTGAAGTACAACCTGTCGCGTTAGCGATCATCTGACGTTCACCGAACAACTGAGAAATCAATTTGATATAAGGTGTCTCACCACAACCCGCACAAGCTCCTGAGAACTCGAACAAAGGAGTTGCGAACTGAGAATTCTTGATATTCGACTGGATATCAACCAACTTCTGTTTGCTTTTCACCTCTTTTACCATGTAATCGAAGTTAGCAACTTCACCTTCCTGCGAAGCAAGCGGTTTCATAACCAGAGCTTTTGCGCCTTTTTTGCCCGGACAAACGTCAACACAGTTGTCGCAACCAGTACAATCGAGCGGAGAAACCTGAATACGGAATTCAAGACCATCGAACTGTTTACCTGTCGCTTTCAAAGCAGCACCTTCAACCGGCATACCTGCTTTTTCTTCAGGAGTCAACAAGAACGGACGGATAGCAGCGTGAGGACAAACCAAAGCACATTGGTTACACTGGATACAGTTATCAGAAACCCATTCCGGAACGTAAGCAGCGATACCACGTTTTTCGTAAGCTGCAGTCCCCTGCTCCCATGTACCGTCTTCACGGCCTTTGAATGCAGAAACAGGAATATCGTAACCAGCCTGCGCGTTTACAGGAAGAACGATATCTTTAACAAATGCAGGGATATCAGCTTCAGCCGCATCGGTAGCAGGAACCAGAGTTGCCCATTCAGCTGGAATCACAACCTCTGCATATTCTCCACCACGATCAACAGCCGCGAAGTTTTTGTTTACAACATCTTCTCCTTTTTTGCCGTATGATTTAACGATCGCTTTCTTCATCTGCTCAACAGCAAGATCATAAGGGATCACGCCTGTGATTTTGAAGAATGCAGACTGAAGGATCGTGTTAGTGCGGTTACCCAAACCGATTTCGCGAGCGATAGCCGTTGCGTTGATGATATACATCTTGATATTGTTGGCAGCAAGATACTGTTTTACGTTATCAGGAAGATGTTTTTTAGTTTCTTCAGCATCCCAGATCGAGTTCAACAGGAACGTTCCGTTTTTCTTCAATCCTTTCGTTACGTCATACATGTGAAGGTATGCCGGAACGTGACATGCTACGAAGTCTGGCGTGTTCACCAAATAAGTCGAACGGATCGGGTTATCGCCGAAACGAAGGTGAGAACAAGTGAAACCACCTGATTTCTTCGAGTCGTAAGCGAAATAAGCCTGACAATATTTAGTTGTGTTGTCACCGATGATCTTGATCGAGTTTTTGTTGGCACCTACCGTACCATCAGCACCCAAACCATAGAATTTAGCCTCGTATGCGCCACCTTCAAGTTCCAGTTCCGGAAGTTTCGGAAGAGATGTGAAAGTCACGTCATCTTCGATACCGATCGTGAAACCGTTTTTAGGTTCGTTCATCGCCAGGTTATTGAATACGGCAACGATCTGAGAAGGAGTCGTATCTTTAGAAGACAGACCATAACGTCCGCCAACTACGATCGGAGCGTTTTCTGTTCCGTAAAGAACATCTTTCACATCCAGATACAACGGTTCGCCATTCGCTCCCGGTTCTTTCGTACGGTCAAGCACAGCGATGCGTTTTACCGATTTTGGAAGAACAGAAAGGAAATGTTTCGCAGAGAATGGACGGTACAAGTGTACGGCAACCAAACCTACTTTTTCACCTTTAGCCTGTAGATAATCGATCGCTTCGCGGGCAGCTTCTGTTACAGAACCCATCGCGATGATCACGCGGTCTGCATCTTCTGCTCCGTAATAGTCGAACAATTTATAAGAGCGACCTGTAACGGTAGCCAGTTTGTCCATGTATTCCTGTACGACTTCAGGAACAGCATTATAATATGGGTTACAAGCCTCACGAGCCTGGAAGAAGATATCTTCATTCTGAGCCATACCGCGGGCAACCGGGTTTTCCGGATTGATTGCACGGTTACGGAACTCTTCCAGTTTTTCCCAGTTCAGGAACTGAGCCAGATCTTCGTTTTCCAGTGTTTCAATTTTCTGAATCTCATGAGATGTACGGAATCCGTCAAAGAAATGAACGAAAGGAACACGCGTTTCGATAGAAGCCAGGTGAGCAACACCGGCAAGGTCCATCACTTCCTGTACAGATCCTGTTGCCAACATCGCGAAACCTGTCTGACGAGCAGACATTACGTCCTGGTGGTCGCCGAAGATAGAAAGTGCGTGCGACGCGATCGTACGTGCAGAAACGTGGAATACAGTTGGTAACAACTCACCCGCGATTTTGTACATATTCGGGATCATCAGAAGAAGTCCCTGAGAAGCAGTATACGTTGTAGTCAACGCACCAGCCTGAAGAGAACCGTGAAGCGCACCCGCAGCACCTGCTTCAGATTGCATTTCTTCTACTTTCACCGTTTCACCGAAGATGTTTTTTCTTCCGTTAGCAGCCCACTCGTCCACGTACTCCGCCATGGTCGAAGAGGGAGTGATCGGATAAATCGCAGCTACTTCACTGAACATATACGAGATATGCGCAGCAGCCTGATTACCGTCACAAGTTAAAAATTTCTTTTGTCTGGTCATATTCTTAATTATGTTAGGAAATTAAGTTCTGTTTATTGTTATAGTTTGTGTTATTAATACAAGAACCCGAATAACCACAAAGGAATAATATTTTCCTTTCCGACCTCCAGATCATCCATCGCATAATAATAGGAAGGATTGAATTTGATACGCATCGATTTATCACAAATCCTGAATAAATATTCCTGATTTACCAAAAACTGGATATTCTTCTCCTGACTTTTATTCAGTCGGTTGTCTTTGTGAAGCGTATTGTAAAAAAAGGTTTCGCGAATCGCATGCTGCTCTACCTTTCCGGGACGAATCGGAAACATCAGGTTGGTATTATGCATATAAACCATTGACGGTTTTTTAGGAAATTCTTCATCTTCCGTATACAGCATATTGATCAACCGGGCATCTTTGAGGTATTTGATATAATTCACCACCGTCGCCCGCGAAGTGTTTATCTCTTTTGCCAGCTGGCTCACATTGGGAGCGCACGGGGCGTTTACGGCTAAAAGATATAAAAGTTTCCGCAACTTGGTCAGATAGGTCAACTCGATCTGTTTCAAAAAAACAACATCTACCTCCAGCATCATATTCATGGTCTTCAGCAGATTTTCCGAAAAATTACGTTTCTCCAGAAAAAAAGGATAAAACCCGTGATGCAGATAATCCTGAAAGTAAGCCAGCGGTTTTACTTGTGCACAAATCTGCCGGGCAATCTGCTCGTGATTCTCCAGAATATCTTCGAATTTAAAGGATGGCAAATGGGTTCCGGACATCATGTTTACGAATTCACGGAAAGAAAAGCCACGCAGATTATAAGAATCCACCAAACCCGACAATACCGGATTTTCCTCTTTCAATCGCATCACAGAAGAACCTGTAAAAACCAACTTCAATCCGGGTAAATTCTCATAGCAATATTTCAAATCCTCCGACCATCCCGGATATTTGAACACCTGATCGATAAGCAGGGTTTTCCCTCCTTTTGCAGAAAACTCTGCCGCAAATTCGCGCAAAGAGCGTTCCGTAAAATAAAAATGATTCAGATTGATATATAGACATGAACGGTCTGTGCCAAAATTCTCTTTGGCATATTGTAAAAGAAAAGTAGTTTTCCCTACTCCCCTGCTACCTTTAATTCCGATAAGCCGGTTATCCCAGTTCACCTCGTCCATCAGTTCCCTGCGAACGGGGTTATTGAGATGCTCCACCAAATACTTATGTGTTCTGAAGAATGCTTCCACAAGTCTGTTTTTAAATGTCACAAATGTAACCAAAAAACAGAATTATGCAAACCAGACATTACAATTTATCATTTCAATTGCAAAAAAGGGATATCAAAATCTCAAAAGCAATGAAATATAACAGTCAAAAACGACCAAATATTGAATTAAAGTTAAATAAACGCCTTTTTTATGCGCAACCCATTGCATCTTTCAAATTCTTCCCTACATTTGCAATGTGTTTTTCATGGTATTAGATTTAAGGTTAATAAAGACGGGTTGTCGTGAGACAACCTTTTTTTTTATCCCTACGCCAACCCGCATCCCTTCTGCTTCCGGTTACTGATTATCTTCGATCAGGCAAAGCTTCTTTACAACGCAACCAAACGTTCTCCTATTTGATTCAGAATGAAACGAAATTCCTGCTGCAAACGAACGGTCTGCTTCTCGTCAAGCAATCCCTGCCGCTGCTGCTCAATAAACATATCATATAACTCGCGCACCCGGCATATCCGATCCAAATCATCGGGCAATCTGATTTCTTTATCCTTTTCTTTGGTTTCTATTATCTGGTGCAACTCAACATCCAATACGGAAATATGTTCCGAAACATGAACCAAGAGCGACATGACCTGGTCAACCAGTTCCTCAGCCGACATGACTGGCAGTCTCGATTCCGTTTTCACGATTTTAATAAACTGATTGCCTGAAAAATCCTGCAGGATAAGTTCTCCCTTATACCCCCTGGCATCACAAATTAATTTTACCCGCGGCTGAAGCTCCCAACCGTTCTTCAACATTACCGGAGTCTCTTTTCCCCATGTTCTGACGATCAGCTCCAAATCAGAACAAAGATCGCCTTCATTCATTCCCTTTACAATCAGCGTGTGTTCATAATCCCCATATTCGGTAGTTATCGTCCCTGACGAAATGCTTCCTGTATTTAAATCTACCCCAAAAACAAACTCTCTCATCTGTATATAATTTATTTTTCAACTCCCTTCAATTACATATGTCTTATTTAAAGCCTGTATTCGCAAGTTGAATACGGCCGATTTACAGGCCTATGTTTTATAGTTAAACCAGCCGCAATAAAAATGGTTCGTATGCTACCCGGGGAAAATAAAAAAAGAGGCTGCCTGAATACAGACAACCCCTTAAACCAATTTATTCCGGTCAATCTTTTGAATCAAATCCGGACTTCCAATATAATATAAGTATAATGTTTAATTTTATTTCCGACCGGCTACAATCAGATCCTGAATTTTCCCCTGGCAACGACCACATCCACCGGCTGCCCCGGTCTTGTCTTCAATGTCCGCAACCGTTACAGCTCCCGCTTTGATCGCTTTTACAATTGTCTCCCGATCAACTTTCATACAATAACAAATGGTGATATTTGATTCCATATACGCTCTCATTTTATAATTCATACTATTCTGTAATCATTACAAACATAAAACCATTATCAATAAAATCCAAATCAACGAAAAGCTTTTGTTTATATTTAACGTCGTACGATCTCATGGTTGCATCCCATGAAATGTTGTATTTCTTTAATACACAGGTTCCAAATATGAGGGGAATGTTCATCTTTATTCGTAACTTTACGTTCGATCCACCCCAAGATTCCATACTGGAATCCTCTGATAAATTCACTACAACACATTCAAGGGCTCCACCGTCGGTGGGGAGATCCAAACGCCGCCGGTGCGCGGACCACTCCCCCGCCAGTGCGCGTATCACTCCACCGGCGGTGCTCGCATTTCACCACCGGCGGTGGAGTGATACGCACACCGACGATGCGCATACCCTGTCACCGACGGTGGAGCGTGGTCGGGGTTAGCAGAAAAAAGGCC
Source organism: Bacteroidales bacterium (assembly GCA_051646395.1). Classification (GTDB taxonomy): domain Bacteria; phylum Bacteroidota; class Bacteroidia; order Bacteroidales; family JAUNSR01; genus JAUNSR01. The sequence continues at coordinate 18,377 of JBOFCW010000176.1, read as the reverse complement.
GATAGCTGCTATACAACTACCGGCCTTTCGGAATATTTTAAAATCAAGGATTAGTGAGGGTCAAACCTTCCGACTCATCATCTATTTCAGGATCGTCCTTTTTTACGATATATGCGCTTCCCTCATACAACAAATACAATGGGATAAACAACATCAGCATCGAGAAAGGATCGGCAGGAGTAATTACGGCCGCCACAATCATCAGCACGACAATCGCATAACGACGATATTCGCGGAAGAAAGAACGGTGCAACAAGCCCAGAGTCGACAGCAACCAACATAAAAGCGGCAACTCAAAGGCCAGCCCCATCATAAAGATCAGCGTGAGGAAATTGTTCATATATGATTCCAGTGAAATCATATTCGGGATCAACTCACTGACCTGATAGGTTGCCAGAAAGCGCAATGTCATCGGAAATACGGAAAAATACCCGACAGCAAGTCCTAAGTAAAACATACAGTTTCCGAACAGGAACGCCCACCGTGCATTTCGCTTTTCATGAGAGTAAAGCGCCGGACTGATAAAACTCCACAAAAGATAAATTACGATCGGAAATGAAATCACCAGACCTAACCAGAACGAGGTCGTCATGTGAACAAAGAACTGAGAATTCAGATTATAATTGATCAGATCGACCTTAAAAGTATTACTACACAAGTCAGGTAGAAAATCATAACGGGTACTCAAGGCGCACATCCATCGGTAAACCACAAATTCTGAACTACAGGGAGCCAGAATAACATGATCAAAGAGCTGTGTCATAAAGACAAAAAACAAAATGCTGATTACACCAACCACCATAGCGGATTGAATCAGCACTTTGCGAAGGGCCTCGATATGATCCCAAAAAGTCATTTCTCCCGCTTCTTCGGGGTTGTGACTCATATAGAAATTTATTTTTTAGTATCGTCCAGATTAATATCGTCTTCAATCTCTTTCATTCCCTGCTTGAAGCTTTTTACACCTTTACCGATCCCTTTCATCAATTCAGGAATCTTTTTACCGCCAAACAGCAATACAATAGCAAATACGATAATAACTACTTCCCAGCCACCAACAGCCCAACATAATACGGTATTCATGTTTAAATTATTTAGTTAAGTGATACATTCTTCTTGACTCATCTGCTTACACTTGCGTACAAATAGATTTTTTTAAGATTATCTGCTACAAATATAATGTTACAACCTCAACAATTCGTATTAGATAATGTTTTTTTTGTAGTTTTACACGCGAATTTACAATAAAAAAACTGGGATAGGCTGTTATTCCGTTATGATTATCAGAATGATACATCACAACCATCATACAGCCTCTTGTCTCTAAAATCATTTTATTTATGAAAGCATACGTTTTTCCCGGTCAGGGAGCACAGTTTGTGGGAATGGGCAAAGAATTATATGAAAGCTCAGACAAAGCCCGCGAACTATTCGAAAAAGCAAACACGATCCTCGGATTCCGCATCACGGATCTGATGTTCGAAGGAACTGATGAAGATCTACGCCAAACGAAAGTTACCCAGCCAGCTGTATTTCTGGCTTCTGTAATTCCTGCTCTAATCAACGAAGAGGTTAAGCCGGAAATGGTTGCCGGACACTCTTTGGGTGAATTCTCGGCTCTTGTCGTAGCTGGTGCTCTTTCTTTCGAAGATGGCGTACGCCTGGTTGCCAAACGTGCTGAAGCCATGCAGAAAGCATGCGAACTAAATCCTTCTACCATGGCGGCAGTTCTTGGACTTGCTGATGACAAAGTAGAGGAAATCTGCGCTTCTATCGAAAATGAAATTGTCGTTCCTGCCAACTACAATTGCCCGGGACAGATTGTAATCTCAGGAACAAATGCCGGTATTGATATCGCTTGTACAAAAATGACAGAAGCCGGAGCCAAACGTGCTCTTAAACTAAAAGTCGGAGGTGCTTTCCACTCGCCGATCATGGAACCCGCACGGGGCGAACTGGCTGAAGCTATTAATGACACTACATTCATGACACCTTCTTGTCCGGTTTACCAAAATGTAGATGCAAAACCACACACAGATCCGATCTCAATCAAAGAAAACCTGGTTTTCCAGCTGACAGCTCCTGTACGCTGGACGCAAAGCGTGGTAAATATGATCGCTGATGGAGCCGACTCATTTACAGAAGTAGGCCCGGGAGCCGTACTTCAGGGACTAATCAAGAAAATTGATAAAAATGTTGAAGCAAAAGCTTTATAATCTTTAATTACTCAAACGGCGCCCCAAAGGCGTCGTTTGTCGTATAAACCAATCCTGAATCCGGATTGTTGAATTGCTATAAATCAATTGTTTTATGAATATCAACAATCAGAATAACGACAAGCCAAAACCATATAAGATCGGATTGGCGTTAAGCGGAGGCGGTGCTCGTGGTTATGCCCATATCGGCGTGCTGAAGGCGCTCGAAGAGTTCCATCTGATACCTGACCTGATTGCCGGTGTCAGCGCGGGATCCATCGTCGGTGCACTTTACTGCACGGGGATGTCTCCCGATGATATCCTGAAGTGTTTTGCAGGCGAAAATTTCCGGGATTTCACGGAAATAACCGTACCCAGGGTAAGCCTGTTCAATACAGACGGATTTCATGATTACCTATTGCATATCCTGGGCAATACGACCTTCAGCCAGCTGAAGATTCCTTTTGTCGCCATCGCCACCGACTTAGATCATGGCATATCGAAAATATTCACAGAGGGGCGCGTAGCTGATATTGTCTGGGCATCAAGCAGCATACCAGTCATTTTCCCTCCGGTTGTTCTCGATGGAGTCAATTATGTCGACGGCGGCGTTTTAAGAAACTTCCCCGTACTTCCGATCCGAAACCAATGCGAATATATCATTGGCGTAAATGTGAACCCGCTTGAGATGGGACCCTACAAGAAAAATATCTTAGGAATCGCCGAAAGATCCTATCTTTTGATGTTCCGTTCAAACTCGGTTGAAGATTGCCATTTGTGCGACATGCTCATTCAGCCCAAAGAGGTAGCCGAATACAATATTTTCGACACAAAACACATGAAGGAGATAGTAAACGCAGGTTATGCGGCCACCATCGAAATCCTGAAAAATTACAAAAAGGAAGGGCGTTTACCCACAGATATATCCTGAGTAGTTATCTGAATATAACCGCCATTACTCACCTGGCGCTTAGATACCCAACAAAACGTATATAAATGAGAAAGATTATTATATATCAAACTTTTCCCCGATTGTTCGGAAATCAAAAGCTTCATCCGCAAGCCAATGGGTCGATAACCGATAACGGATGCGGAAAAATGAACGATTATAACAATGCCGCCTTACGCTCCATCGCCAAACTGGGCTGTAATTTCATTTGGTACACTGGCCTTATCCAGCATGCACAGCGCACCGATTACTCCACATATGGAATTCCGAAAGGAAATCCATATGTCATAAAAGGAGAAGCCGGTTCTCCGTATGCAATCAGCGATTATTACGCGATCGATCCTGATCTGGCCACAGACCCGCTTCAAAGAATGGAAGAATTCGACGCGCTGGTATCACGCACCCATGCAAATGGACTGAAAATGATTATCGACTTCGTTCCGAATCACGTGGCCCGTCAATACAAATCACTACTCAAACCCAATACATTAGCCGATCTGGGCGCTACCGACCACATCGAATACCCGTTCCATCCGCAAAATAATTTCTACTATATACCGAATCAGGAATTCGCACCGCACATTGATTTGGGATGCGGAGCCTGTCAGTATCATGAATATCCGGCGAAGGCAACCGGAAACGATTGCTTCCATGCCTATCCCGGCAGCAATGACTGGTACGAAACCATCAAACTCAATTACGGGATCGACTACAGTACGGGGTACCGCTGTTTCGAACCGACCCCCGACACGTGGACAAAAATGTTACATATCCTGCTCTATTGGAGCGAAAAAGGGATCGATGGCTTCCGTTGCGACATGGCCCACATGGTACCGGTGGAATTTTGGGAATGGGCAATCCCGCTGGTAAAAAAACAATATCCGGGAGTCATTTTTATCGCCGAATTATATTCTCCTGAATTATACCGCGATTACCTGTTCCGGGGCCACTTCGACTACCTGTATGATAAAGTTGGTTTATATGACACCCTTCGTGCCACAATCGGGGGGCATGCTCCGGCTTCGGCAATTACCGCCTGCTGGCAGAATCTGGAAGGGATTCAGGACAAAATGCTGAACTTCCTTGAAAATCACGACGAACAACGCATTGCCTCCGATTTTTTTGCAGGAGATGCACGCAAAGCGATTCCGGCTCTAATTGTTTCGGCCACAATGAATACAAACCCGTTTATGATTTATTTCGGTCAGGAATTGGGAGAAAGGGGGATGGATGCGGAAGGATTCAGTGGCAAAGACGGACGTACAACCATTTTCGACTATTGGAGTATCGAAAAAATGATCCGCTGGAACAACAACGGAAAATGGAACAACGAAAAACTTACCGGCGAAGAATTGGCGCTAAGAAAGATTTATTCAACCATCCTATGCGCATGCAACCGGGAGAAAGCCATCTGCCGTGGACTGTTTTTCGATTTGATGTATGCCAACAACCTTTCGGATTCGTTCAACCCCCAAAAACAGTACGCTTATTTGCGTAAGCATGAAGAAGAACTGATCGTCTGTCTTGTTAATTTCGACGACAAGGATGTCGAATGCGGCATCCGGATTCCGGAGCATGCATTTGAATACCTTCAGATTAAACCCGGATCATATGAAGGTTTCGATTTGATAAGCGGAGAAATAAAAGACTACCATTTAACGAACCAGGAATTGTTTCTTAGCCCTGTTTCCGCCCATTCGGGACGAATGATCCGTTTCGATTTATCAAAACCGAATAGAGAAAAAAATAAAAAAACAAACATCTAACATACAACAAACAAAGGTAAGTTATACCTTTGCAGAAATTCATAACAGTCTTATCAATTTATCACAATGAGCCATCAACCTAATTACAAGGTTTTTTCGGGTTCCAACACCCGTTACTTAGCTGAGAAGATTTGCAACAGCCTGGGTTGCAAGTTAGGAAACATGAAAATCCAGCATTTTGCCGACGGTGAATTTGGAGTTTCATTTGAAGAGTCTATTCGCGGACAACATGTATTTTTGGTACAGTCGACGTTCCCTAATGCAGACAACCTGATGGAACTATTGCTGATGATTGACGCTGCCAAACGTGCCTCTGCCAAATCTATCATTGCCGTTATCCCTTACTTCGGGTGGGCGCGTCAGGATCGCAAAGATCAGCCTCGTGTGGCTATCGGTGCAAAACTGATTGCAGATTTGCTAAGCGTTGCCGGTATCGATCGTCTGATCACAATGGATTTACATGCTGACCAGATTCAGGGATTCTTCAACGTTCCTGTTGATCACCTTTATGCGTCGACCGTATTCGCTCCTTACATCGATTCTTTAAAATTGGAAAATCTGGTGATCGCATCTCCGGATGCAGGAGGTTCTAAACGTGCCAACACATATGCGAAGCATTTCGGTGTTCCTATGGTACTTTGCCACAAATCACGCGCCAAAGCGAATGAAATCGAAAACATGGTCGTTATCGGTGACGTGAAAGGCAAAAACGTAATCCTGATCGACGACATGGTCGATACTGCAGGAACAATTACGAAATCTGCAGACCTGATGATCTCTATGGGAGCTCTTTCTGTAAGAGCTATTACCAGCCATGCAGTTATGTCTGACCCTGCTACCGAACGCGTAGAGAAATCTCAGCTTGAGGAAATTATCTTCACAGACAGTATCCCTTACAAAAAAGAATGTGATAAAGTTCACGTTATCAGCATCGCTGATATGTTTGCTGAAACGATTCGTCGCGTAATGGACAACGAGTCTATCAGCTCTCAGTTTATCATCTAAGATAACCGATCAACCCGAATCCGGGTATATAGAAACAAAAAAAGGAACTTCCGTAACCGGAAGTTCCTTTTTTTATTTTGTATGACTGTATTTATATACCTTCTGCCGGGTATCTCAACTTCAGGTGAGCGTCTTTGGTCAGGAATATCGAAGTCGCTGTCCGATACGCAAGGTTGTTGTTGTCTTGATACTATTCAGACGGCAAAGCTGCGTGACTGAAACTCCGTAACGTTTGGCGATTCTCGCCAATGTATCCCCTTTGTTGACGCGATGATAAGCTATTCCGTCGGGACCGGCCAGGCCTTTCGCCATCAGCTTCGCCTTTTTGGAGCGAAACATATAGGTATCCGTATGAGCCACCTTATTTTGAAAGTCGACTATTTCATTCGGATTAATCACCAAGCCCATCAGGCGTGTTTCAAAATGCAAATGAGATCCGGTAGATCTACCGGTATTCCCGCCCAGAGCGATCGGCTGACCAGCTTTTACCACCTCATCCACTTTTACCAAAAACTTCGAAAGGTGTCCGTAAACCGTTTCCAATCCGTTATTGTGTCGTACAACCAGGTAGTAGCCATATCCGCGTCTTTCGAATTTGCGGACGCGAACCTTTCCTGAAAAAGTAGCGTAAATGGTGTCGCCGGTATAAACCTTCAGATCGACCCCATTATGCATTCTTCTGCGACGCCATCCGAAATTCGAAGTCATGCGCCCCTCTTTGTCTCCTACAGGAGAAAAGTATTCCGAAACATCGATTTTCAGGGAATCAGGCAGATTCGCCGACATCCCCTTATAAGGATTCACCCATTCGTTATTCCATGAATTATATAAATCTTCAGCCGGGAAAAGCAATTCTTCCTCCTGCAGCCGATAAAGCATCTTCATCGAATCTAATAGATTCACTTCTTTGAATATATTTATCTGATCTGCCAACAGATCTTTATGCATCTGGTCGTGCACCAGGTCTCGGGACTGAGCCGACCCCGCTATCGCACAGGCCGCCATCATTGTTGTTAGGAGTAGTTTTGCTTTCTTTAATAAAATCATTCTATTATTTCTTCTAAATCCACCTCATCATCCGAATAGAGATAATGTAAAGTAGCAATGTTATATTCAAAAATTTCTTCCGGTTTAAAAAAACGGGATATTTCTTCCTTCGCTGTCTTCGACGAATCGGAGGTATGAATCACATTTTCCTGCACACTCATACTGAAATCTCCCCTTATCGTACCCGGAGCAGCTACTCGTCCATTGGTCACACCCGCCATGTCGCGAATAACCGGAATCGCGTTTACACCCTGAAGGCAACACACTACAACAGGTGCCTCCATCATACTTTTTTTAATTCTTGGATAAAAAGGCTTATTCACCAAATGAGCATAATGTTCATCTAAAATTTTCTCATCCAATTGCATCATTTTCATGCCACAAAGAATAAAGCCTTTATGTTCGAAACGTTTCAGGATATCTCCGATCAAACGTCGTTGCAATGCCGAAGGCTTTAGAATAACCAGGGTGCGTTCCATAGTAGTAGTATTTTTAAAAGTTATGTCTTTCTTTAAGGTGACGTAAATTTAAAGAAAAACATAGGTAACTCCCACTACCCATTAGTATAAATTTAGTACAATTGCAACTTGTTTTCCTAAATTATACAAACAATCCATTAATATTCAACAACTTGCACAAAATATGTTTTAAAACATATTTGTATCAAAACCAGCTGTCAGCCTGAATATTAACTAATTAAACTCCAATCCACCTTCCTGGCAAAAAGCTTATCGAGCTGTTTTCTTAAGATGAAATGCTCCGGAAACTCCAATAGCGGATCCTGATCGATCACCTCACCGGCCAGATCGCGGGCAAACTGAAGGATTTGCCCGTCTTTTGCAAGGCTTGCGATTTTCAGATCAAATGCGACTCCACTCTGTTGCGTGCCTTCGAGGTCTCCGGGGCCGCGCAACTGCAAATCCGCCTCCGATATCTCGAATCCGTCATTCGTACGCACCATGATCTCCATGCGTTTTCGGGTATCCTCAGACATCTTATAGGAAGTGATCAGGATACAATAAGACTGATCAGCACCTCTGCCCACGCGCCCTCTCAACTGATGAAGCTGCGAAAGGCCGAAACGCTCCGCACTCTCGATAATCATTACCGAAGCATTGGGCACGTTCACACCCACTTCTATCACGGTAGTAGCTACCATGATATGCGCCTCATGTTTTACAAACAACTGCATTTGGGCGTCCTTATCGGCGGGCTTCATTTTCCCATGAACCATACATACCTTGTATTGCGGAAACACCTCTTTGATATGTTCGAAACCCTCTTCGAGATTTTTATAATCCAGCTTCTCGTTTTCTTCAATCAGGGGATAAACGATATATACCTGACGTCCCAGCTCAAGCTGTTTTCTTACCGCGGTATACAGAGCGCCGCGCTTATTGTCGAATTGATGAAGGGTCTGAATCGGTTTTCGGCCCGGAGGAAGCTCATCGATCACGGATACATCCAAATCCCCGTAAACAGTCATGGCCAATGTTCTCGGAATCGGCGTGGCAGTCATGACCAGAACATGAGGCGGACGCGTATTCTTGCGCCATAGTTTCGAGCGTTGCTCCACCCCGAAGCGGTGCTGCTCGTCGATAACCACCATCCCGAGGTTATGAAATTTCACCACATCCTCGATCAGGGCATGCGTGCCCACCACAAAATGGATGGACCCATCCTGCAAACCGGCATGTATATATTCGCGTTGTTTCTTTTTCGTCGATCCGGTGAGTAACACAATTTCCAGTCCGGTACCCTCCAACAACTGACTGATCCCTTCATAATGCTGCGTAGCCAAAATTTCCGTAGGTGCCATCAGACAAGCCTGAAATCCATTATCGGTAGCCATAAGCATGGTCATCAGCCCCACCAGTGTTTTACCGCTTCCTACATCGCCCTGCAAAAGACGATTCATCTGTTTCCCGCTACCAACATCGAGGCGAATCTCCCGAAGTACCCGTTTCTGGGCACCGGTCAATTCAAAAGGCAAATTATTCTTATAGAAATTATTAAAATAATCGCCGATCTGTCCGAATACGAAGCCGCCCAGTTTATTCTGACGCAGCTTCGAATAACGAAGGATATTCAATTGCAGATAAAACAACTCTTCGAACTTAAGGCGGTACTCTGCTTTACGCAACAGTTCGGGTGATTCCGGAAAATGAATGTTACGCAAAGCATCATTCAGATAAATGCATTTCGCCTTCTGAATCAGGTAAGCTGGCAGTGTCTCCGTCACCGGCCCGGGAAGCGTCTGCAACAAAGTGAACATGATTTTCTGAATCGCTTTCGAATTCAGAAAATTACTTTTCATTTTTTCAGTCGTATTGTAATATCCCTGAAGACCGGTCGGCTTATCCAAATCCTGATCGATGGGATCGATTTCGGGATGAGCGATGTTATACCGTGATCCGAAAAGAGCCGGCTTTCCGAACAAAGTGTATTCCACTCCCGGCTTGTACTTCTCGGCTATGTATTTGATTCCCTTAAACCAGACCAGTTCGATTACGCCGCTACCATCGCTGAAACGAGCCGTAAGACGGGCTCCGCGGCCCTCTCCGATCGTTTCATAAGAAAGAATATGCCCCCGCAACTGGATATAAGGCATCGAACCGCTGATTTCTGCGATTTTATAAGTACGACTACGATCTATGTATTTATAAGGAAAATAATGCAGCAAATCCTCTACCGAACGGATGTTCAGCTCTTTTTGAAACAGATCCGCACGTCGCGGACCCACTCCCTGCAAATATTTTATGTCACGATGAGATAATTCTAACATCAACCAATCAAAGCTTCTGCAATTAATAAATCGAATGGGGTTGTAATCTTGATATTCTCCCGGTTACCGGCAAAGCAATAGACCGTATGTCCGGAAGCTTCAAAAACAGATGCGTCGTCTGTAAAAAATTTATCATAAGGCATTTCATAAGCCTTCCGAATCAGATCCGAACGAAAAGTCTGTGGCGTCTGCACCAGTTTGTATTTATCGCGATCAACCGGAATACTCTTTTCGGGAGAATCCATTTCCCGAACCGAATCGATCATATCGATTACCGGAATAGCACCTCCATGCTGTTCGGCAAAATGATAAGCATCCTCTATCACTTTGGTGGCCACAAAAGGCCGTACACCATCGTGAATAGCAACCAGCCCTTCTTCATCAATCATCCTGAGTCCGTTCTTCACAGAATGAAAACGCGTACTCCCCCCTTCTGCAAGGGTTACCGGTATTTTAAAACAATGAAGTTCACAAAGTGCCTTCCAGTACTCTATCTGCTCATGCGGAAGCACCAGTATCAGTGAAATCTGCTTATCAGCAATATGAAAGGTACGGATGGCATGCATCAGGATGGGCAATTCTCCGACAGAGATAAACTGTTTGGGCAAGTCTTGTCCCATCCGCAAACCTTTGCCTCCGGCTACAATTATGGCATATTTCTTCATTGAAGTCTTCATTTTAAGCTATAAAGATATAAAAACCGATATCCGCAGTCCAAAGTAAATGCCTTAAAATTTCCTCACTTCTTCTGTTTTTGTTATTTTCCCGCTTTCAATCCAACAGAAAAAATGAACAAATCATTCGCAATCATAATCCTTTATGTCTGCTTCTTAACCCCGGTCAAGGCACAGTCTTTTTTCGAAATCGTGACGCAAAAATTCCTCAATACGCCCTATGTGGCGGGAACACTCGAATCGGGAACAAATGAAGAATCGCTGATCATTAAACTCGATGAGGTAGACTGCACGACATTTGCAGAATATGTTGTCGCCGCGATTTCAATCCACGAAATACCAGACAGTGCCAATCTTCCTTATCGGGACAGGATACAAAAAATACGCTATCGGGATGGCCGGATAAACGGCTACCTTTCCAGATTGCACTATTTTTCAGACTGGATAGAAAACAATATAAAGAAAGGTATCATACAAGAAATCACCGGATCGCTGACGAACCACAAACGAAGAAAAAAGATCGATTTCATGTCGGCTCATCCACAAAGTTACGCGCCACTTAAAACGGACTCCACGCTTTTACCCCGGATTCGCAGCATCGAACACCTGTTGAGCGAAAAGGCTTTCCCGGAAATAAAAAAAGAAGATATCAAAGCCCTCGAGATGCAAATCAAACCCGGGGATCTGATTGCCATTACAACATCCATACCCGGCCTCGACATATCGCATGTCGGATTCGCCTGGTTTGTCAACGGCAGGTTACACCTTCTTCACGCATCTTCAGCAGCAAAGAAAGTGATCATCGACCCTTTGCCACTATACGATTACCTGCGGCAAAACAAACGGATGCAGGGCATACGCGTGTTACGTGTACTGCCGCCGATCCTTGAAAAAGGGAAATAAAAAAGGTTCCTTACCTTTCGATAAAGAACCTTTCCGGGTGAATGATGGGGATCGAACCCACGACCTTCGGAACCACAATCCGACGCTCTAACCAACTGAGCTACAATCACCGTTTTGCTTAATTGCATTGCAAAGATAGTAACATATTTTGGTTTTGCAATACCTTCCATTCATTAAAAACCACAAAAAAACACGCTGCTTCTCATTTTCAAAAAGTTATAAAAGCGAATAGATTCATTTTTTTTCAAAAGTGATTCGATCAACATCCGTGTTGATCAAAAAAAAATCAGCCTCCTGCACATAAAATGCAGAAAGGCCGATTTCAACCAAATAAACAAACAATAATCGAAAGTCGGATTCAATCCCCGATCAAAATTTCACTTTCAGACCACCAAAAGCCATAAAACCAGGCATCTCATAGCCATAATTGATCTGATATTTCTGATCGAGTATATTATCCAGAAGAACAAACAATTCCAATTTCTCATATGGAAAATAAGAGATCTTACTATTCCATAACGTGTATTTCTGATTAGCGACAGTTTCATGTACGTATAATCCGCCGATGTGCCTCAATTGCATGTCAACCCGAAGCTGTTTGACAGGCTGCCAGTTCACTCCGAAAAAGAACTGATTCTTAGGTGCGCCTGTCAGCTTTTTCAAATCCGTATGCATATAACTGTAGGTCGATTCGAACGAAAGGTGATGAAAAGGCATATAACAAAGAGAAACCTCTATCCCTTTATTCTTAAACTTTCCGGTATTCTCGTTCAACGGATGCCCCAACTCCGGATGAGCCACACTCTGTATCAAATCCTTGCCTCTGGCGATATAACCCGTTATTTCTCCCCGAAGCTTATGTTCGAATGCGTATTGTGTCAGCGAAACCTCATAATTCATCATCGTTTCAGGCTTCAATCCGGGATTTGCCATCTTATAAAGATAAAGCTCCTTGAACGAAGGGTTGCGATAACCTTTCGCCACCGATCCCTTCAGGATCGTATTTCCTTTCGGGAACAAGGTAATCCCTCCCTGCGGTACCCAACTACTTCCGAACTTATCGTTGTAAACATATCTCAAACCCGCATTCAGGGTGATCAATTCACCCCACAGATTCTGCGACGCAACCAAATAAGGCCCAAGTTCGTTGATACGTTTCCGATTGAAAGTAGTCATACTCCCCTGCGTATGCTCCATACCTCCGGAAACCGGTATTTTTCCGCTATAATCCGTGTAATCAATCCCTGCGGTAATGTCATTTCCCTCGAATAAAGAAAAAGACTGATAAGCGATGATTCCGAAATGATCGTCGAGCGAATGAAACGGCTTCGGATCATAAATAAAATGATTCCCGTAACTATAAAACAACTTCACGGTTCCCGTCGTATTCGCATACTGATTATTCACATTCACCGAGGCAGCCCCCCGAATGATATGCTGCGTATAGGGATCCGGCCTTTCCGCTGTCACATAACTCGGATCGCTCCCGTTAAATTTCAGCAGATTATAGTCGGCAACCGCATTCCAGTTTTGTGTAAAATCGTATTGAACCTTAGCATAACCTCCGCCTTGTTTAAAATCAAAATCTTTTGAAATCCCGTCGGTATTCATGTAATTAAATGAAACCAGCGAACTAAATTTCCCGAATTTCACCTTGTTGACATAATCGAAGCGCGCCGTATTATACGAACCGTATTGAGCGGTAAGCGTATTATAAACTCCTTGCTTCTGCGCTGAAGAGGTTATAATATTAATCGCTCCCCCCATTGCGTTTGATCCGTACAAAACAGATGCCGGACCACGAATCACTTCAACCTTTTCCGCATAGTCTGCCGTATATGAATCCGCAACATGGTGCGAAAAATTACCTGCAAACTGAGGCTGGCCATCTACCATCATCAATACCTGACTGGTAGGAGAACCTCCTACACCGCGTATTTTTATTCCTCCGGAACCGCCGGTAGAAACCCCGAATCCTCCCAGCCCGCGCTCCGTTACGAAAAGACCGGGCACACGACCGGATAATATATTTAAAATCTTGCTCTTACCGCTTTCCTCAATCTCATCCTTTCGCACGACACTGATACTATAAGGCAATTGATTCCGGCTTGTTGCCAGATTCGTCCCCGTCACCACAACCTCCCGAATCCGCTGCACACTATCGGTGCGAAAACTTTTCGGGGAATAAGCAGTATGTTCGGCCATCAGACCATTCTGGGCAAATGCCATCGGCATGCAGACACTCAAATTCAGAAGAACAAGTGCATTCCTGAAACTCTTCATGATATAATCGGCTATATTGATAAAATCGCCATTACTCACCAGAAGATGAGATACCCGGCAAAAGGGATACCATGGCGCATTTATATATTAATGTCAAAAATCAGGGTCTAAATAAATTAAATCTTACGTATGGCTTTCAAAAGCAAAAAACCACCTATCAGCTGGAAAAGCAATCCGGGAAAGCCGACGCGAAAATCCTGTATCGCCAGAAAAAGATTTCCGGTCAAAACATAATCAATCACACTCCCGGCTGTTTGATAAAACAGAATCGCGCATAATAAAGCAAGGAAAGATATTTTTTTCGCATAACCCGATGCAAAAGAGGCTCCAATAGCAAGTAATACGGATTTGATTAAAATTTCGGGCAAAATCGCAGCAGGAGGCATTCCAAACAACAGGCTGTTTGCTATTGGAGAAACAACAGCGGTCAGAACACCCGCCGTAATACCATATTTGTAAGCAACGATCAGTGTAAAAAAATAAATCGGCAAAAATACGGGACCACCCAGTTCAAATAAATGACAAGCCTGAGGCAATAACAGATTACCAAGGGCAAACAAAGCAACAATCAGATAGGTCTTTGAATCGCGAAAACTCAGGGAGTACAATTTAGCAGCTGTCATAAAATTGATTTTAAACAAATGAAATCGCCATAACTCACCTAAAGTTGAGATACCCAACAAAATGTATATAAATGGCGCATCTGACTTTAATGAAAAATAAAATATATACAGATGAATCTAAAATAGTATTTACGCACATGAAACAATAACACCAATCATTTTGTTCGTGTTACTTTACATTTTTCCCTAAATCAAAAATCCAGACTGCTTGGGCGGAGAGATTACAGACCCGTCGTAACGGACAAAAAAAAGTCTCATGCCGGGAAGACACAAGACTTAAAAGAGGGGTGAATGATGGGGATCGAACCCACGACCTTCGGAACCACAATCCGACGCTCTAACCAACTGAGCTACAATCACCGTTTTGCTTAATTGCGTTGCAAAGATACTGCTTTTAATGACATCTGCAATACCTTTGCAACGAAAAAAAGCAACTAAATGCACCGGTCACTGATTTTCTGACAGTTACCAATGTTATTTTTTTAATCATAGATTGCTTTCGTTCCGGCAAGCAATGTGTTTTTCATCAATGAGCAGATCGTCATCGGTCCTACTCCACCCGGAACCGGTGTGATGTAGCTGCATTTAGGAGCAACTTCATCGAATTTAACGTCGCCCGTCAGCTTAAAGCCTGATTTGGTTTGCGCATTCGGTACGCGGGTCGTACCCACGTCGATCACGACCGCACCTTCTCTGACCATATCCGCCGTCACAAATTCAGGCACACCCAAAGCTGCAATCAGAATATCCGCCGTACGGCAAATCTCTTTCAGGTTTTCAGAAGCACTATGGCAAACCGTTACGGTCGCATTACCCGGATAGGATTTCTGCATCATCAGCGTAGCCACCGGTTTCCCAACGATGTTGCTACGACCAAGTACAACACAATGTTTGCCTTTTGTCTCGATGCGATAACGAGCCAGCAAATCCATGATTCCGGCCGGTGTAGCCGACACAAAGCAAGGCAGACCGATCGACATGCGCCCTACGTTGACAGGATGAAAACCATCCACATCTTTGCGGTAGTCGATCGCTTCAATCACTTTCTGTTCTGAAATATGCTTCGGCAACGGAAGCTGTACGATAAACCCGTCGATATCCGGATCTTCATTCAGTTCGGCCACTTTTGACAGCAACTCTTCTTCGGTTGTATCCGACTCCATCCGGATCAATGTCGATTTGAATCCGCATTCGGCACAAGCCTTCACTTTATGAGCCACATAAGTTTCACTACCACCGTCATTCCCTACGAGAATGGCAGCCAGATGCGGAGTCTTTCCTCCAGCCTCTTTGATACGCATTACCTCTTCCGCAATTTCTTGCTTAATCTGAGAGGCAACCGCCTTTCCGTCGATCAATTTCATTTATATATAATTTAATTTTTAACATTAATGTATAAATGCGCCATTTATATACCTTCGGTTGGGTATCTCAACATTAGCTGTGTTATGGCGATTTCATTTATATACCTTCGGTTGGGTATCTCAACGTTAGCTGTTTTTATGGCGATTTCATTTATATCCGGTCATTCGAATAGTTTTCGAAGTACGAATTAAATAAAATTTTGCAATAGTCGGGCGGTTTATCCTAAAAATAAAATCATTGCTGCTTCTTTGCCCAGTCCAGACGGCGCAAATCAGGAAGAGGCGTCACCTCGAAATGCTCAAATGTAGCTTTGAATCCATCTCCGTCTGGCGAAGCAGCCATCAATCCAACCTGAACCGGACAATTATCCTCCAGCCAGCAAGTTCGTATCATCTTGTAGTTTTTATCATCGTAAGAATAAAATACTTCCACAGCATCAAGCCTCCGGACCGCTTTTATCCAGATATATTTCGGAGCCTTATCCAGCTCGATGACACTCCAGTCGGACGTATTGTGTGTTACCACTGTCGAAACATTAAACTTACCGTCAACAAACTCCACTCCTGTTTTAATCCAGTTTTTATGATCAATACGAAGCATCAGCCCCATTTGATCGAAGGTCACCTTATAGTTGCCTGTAATTTTAACCTTTGCTTCAAATTCACCTCCGTATACTCCGTAGTAAAATGGTGCGTCATCTACCGTAAACCCATAATGCGTTATTCTCCAGTAATCCGTTTTCGCCGGAGCGAACATTTCGAAGGTTTTTGTATTTTTTATTTTCCATTCAGCGGGTTCATTAAACCATTGCATTTTATCCAACCGCTGTGCAAAAGCGGAAGACGCGATACCCAAAGCGACAATCGCCGTAGTAATTAATTTGTTTTTCATTTATAAATAATTTAATTTTTGACATCAATGTATAAATGCGCCATTTATATACCTTCGGTTGGGTATCTCAACGTTAGCTGAGTTATGGCGATTTCATTTATAAATAATTTGATTTTTGACATGAATGTATTAATGTGATCCTGATTGACGGCCTTTACTCAAATGACCATACATTTTATTACTTTTACAAAAGTAACCCATTGCAGAATCATGCACAATGGTAATAAATAACCATCCACCTATGGAAGAATTACTCAAATTAGAAGAACACCTTTTTAATCAGAAATTTAATCCTGACAAGGAAGAAAACACACTCGATGAATGTAAACAGATAGCAAAAACCTATGCTTTAGTAGAGAACTCGATAGCCGTATTAAGCGATTTGCATCGTAACAAAAGCTATATTTTCAACGGATCGGTAGTTGCTGATTTCAATTTGAATGCAACCTCCTTTTACAGCGAAATCGATTCTATCTGGGAAGATGATATTTACAACCTGATCCATCCGGATGATCTGAAGGAAAGGCATATTTTAGAATTACAGTTTTTCCATTTATTGAAAAACACGCCGGTCGGCAAACGCACCGATTACCGAACAAACAGCGTCATCCGGATGCTGAACCGAAAGAATAAATATGTTTACATGCTTCACCGGACTTTCTATTTAAAAAGCCAAAACAACGGAAGCGTGTGGATCGCTTTGTGCTTATATAATTATATCAATTCCCCCAATACACCTCTTCGATACGAAGGATTTATTCAAAATTATGCCACGGGCGAAATAACCCCATACAATAAAGAATGTATTAACTCAATTCTTACGGATAGGGAAAAAGAATTATTGAAACTGATCGAATCGGGTTATTCCAGCAAAGAGATTGCTTTAAAATTATCAATCAGCAAAAACACCGTTGACCGGCATCGACAAAACATCATGGCAAAGCTTAGAGTCAGAAATTGCACTGAAGCCATACGAATTGCCAGATCACATCATTACCTCGGTTAAACATTCAATTGCAGAGCATTTTAGACAGACCCGAACTGCTTTCTGTCATTAAAAGGCGAGTCAAACAAGATTGATCTTTCTCTAATCTTGCTACAATGATCAGGCTATTACACATATCCTTTATCAATATCTATAACTTCCTTGGGAATCCTGAAAAAGCCTGGTTCAAAATCTCAAACAGGAACAATTTATCACCTCCTATGCCATCTCTTTCCGGATGAGACTTATTTTTAAAAAAAAGTATGCGGAAATGTATCTGAATACACTCCCGCATAAGTTTATTGTACTTAATTATTATTTACCGGACATCAATAGCTTATCTTATTAAGAATTTTAGTTATATAATCCTTGCTTGTAAACAATACGTGTTTTATCCGATAATATTGCTTCCATCTCACGAGTGGAAACAAACCGAAGAGTATCAATTAAACATGGAACACCACCTAATTCATTCGGAATAATATTCGGAAAATCATGCCTATAGGTACCTACACCATAATATCCGTCAGGCTTAGCACCTTTAGTTTTAATCGTTACCCAAAACTTTTTTTCGCCACTATTAGAATACCCCTTTTCAAAATACAGATCACTTTCGATAACATTCGATAAAGTATCTGATGCTATATGAAACCACCTTGTATCGTCAAAAAAACCTTCAGGTTGAACTGGCTTGATACAATCATCATTTTCTTTGTCGCAAGAAAAAAAAGCAAGGGCCACACATACAATCAATTTAAAATTCTTCATATTTCTAACATTATTTCATTAATTACCAATATTCTGCAGTTCCATTTTGAACGGTATAATGGATTTTACCTTCCGGTGAAGCACCGGTTCCTCTGGTATATGCCTCATAATACAACTTCTTTGGCTGCTCAAGTGGAG